>NZ_JBEHGF010000010.1:0-79652 GCF_040225725.1 Corynebacterium sp. KPL4015
GACATGGTGGTAGATTACCTTTCTTCCCAGCTCGACTGGGCTGGATATCAGGTGTCCACCACATGGGGGTCAGGTCCGAGAGCGGCAAGCTTCTCAATGTTCCCCGCGACCAAATCGGGCGAGGTCATGCGCATCTTTTCCACGGTAAGCTGGCCTTTCAATAGGAGACAAAATATGCCCTCTACCTTAGTTTTTGGCGATCTAAAAAAAGTCTTAGACGCGCTCAATGAGCGACTTCAATTCACTTTTCTTAGAGTCAAGCTGACCGCGAAGCGTAAACTTCTTCTTGAATTGCGCTTCCGATCTTATCCGTCGAGTCAAGGATGCGATATCAGCCTTAAGGGCATCAATCTTGGCTAACCGCGCTGCTGATTGCTGTGGTGCCTCACCGGGAGCGATGGGAACCTCACTGAGCTGGGAAAGAACCTGCGTATAAAGAGCGTCAAGGCTGACGGCGACAGGCAACTGCCGTCGCGGAGTATCCGCTGCCGTCCACGCGGAACAAAAGTAAGAACGCGGCTTAGCAATGCCGGTCCCAGAAACCTTGAATGCGGCTTGCAACTGTGTCTGAGTGCTACCCCCTGACGAACGGACAATCTCGAAGAGGACGGGTTGTGAAACGACGGCATCAATAGCTGCGAGAACCTTGAAATCCAGCGCATCATCCTTGAGCTGAACAGTGAACACCTGAAATTCTGGAATGGTTTTACTCGCCTGAAGATTCGTGGATTTGGGAGCCAACTTGTAGCTCCACTCAATGCGCTCAACCTGCTCTACAAACAATGTTTGTATCGCGGTCGATACCTTTGCCTGCTGGTAGATCTTCTCTTTCGGGACTCGCAGCGACACGCGTGCCGCCGCGGGCCATTCATACAGGGCATCCAGCATTGCTAGTACTCGCCCGTTTCCACTACTGCGACGAATGCGATGAGCTCAAAGTCGTCAATTCCGGAGATCGTCTGCTCCAAGGCCGTAGTGGGCCCAGCGCTAAACAGGCTGTCAATATCTTTTTCCTCATCAAGTTCAATCATCGATCGGATGGCTTCGGTAAGCAATCCGGAATACTTCTCCATGACTAATCCGTCACGTGTGGCTGCGTTGAAGGTCCCCACCGCACTGGAAATGGGCTCGCTGTAATCTCGGCACGCCACGCGCATGAGATCGAGAAGGTGCTTAGCTTCAGTGTGATCCGCAACCACGGATCCGGCCTCATCCACGTAAACCAAGTAATAGGGATGTAAGCGGTTACCGTAATTGATTTTTTCATCGGCTTCTATGTTGCGCAGCACAAAAATGACACCTGGAACCAACCCCAGTTCTTCGTCTGCAGGAACGACAGCGTGGAGTCCCTTGAGCATGCGCGGTAAATCATCATGCCCCTTGAGGTAACTCAGAAGATCCATGCGAAAGTCGTTAAGCCCCAAGTCCGTAATGGAGACTCCGGTGCGCACGTCCTCTAGCTCAATTACTTCATTTTGAAGGCGCTTGAGTTGCTCACGCCGAAACTGGGCATCCGGGTTCTCGCGTCGCAGGACGTTGTCGTCTGCGGTACCTGCAATGTCCGCGATAACCATACGGTTCTCAACACGTTCTTTTAGGTTGATGTACTCGTCAAGCGTCAGGTTCGGCCAAAAGTTCACTAACTGAATGGTTGCGTTCTTAGAACCAATTCGATCAATGCGGCCGAAACGCTGGATAATGCGCACTGGATTCCAGTGGATGTCATAGTTGACCAAGTAGTCACAATCTTGAAGGTTCTGGCCTTCGCTGATGACGTCTGTACCGATAAGTACATCGAGCTCGCGTTCGTCGCCAGGCATTGCCTCATCGCGCTTCTTCGACACCGGTGAAAACAGTGTCATGACCTCGTTAAAGTGCAGCCCCTTCGCGAAGGAACTTTCCACGCCATGATTCCCACCTGTAATGACCGCCGATTCCAATCCGGCGGCGGATAACTCTGGGCCGAGCTCGCGGTACAAGTAATTTGCAGTATCTGCAAAGGCGGAGAAGACCAAGGACTTCTTGTTACCAGGATTGAAGGGGGACTTGGCCTTCTCCAGTAACATCTTCTTGAGTTTTTGCAGCTTAAGATCGTGCTCAGGGGTAATCTTGCGAACCTCTTCCAGCAGTTCCTTAAGCGTCTCGCGGTCGTTCCAAAGGTCAATCTGCCAGCGCTCGATATCGAGATCCTCTAAGTCAATCGAGATTTTTTCGCCGAATTGGAGCGATTCCAGGCTAGCGGACTCAGAATCACTCAAGTCTAAGTCGGTCTCATCGATCTTGTCCGTGGAGAATTCATCGAGCAAACCGTTGAGCGTCGACCCACTGTCGGACAACGTGCGTAGCAGCTCTTCCACCGAGTCGAGCAGCTTCGTCAGCGTTTTTGTGAAGGCATAGATGGAGCTCTCCAAGCGCTTAAGCAGGTTAACAGTCATGAGCTTTTGCAGGCCCTGCTCACGGCCTGCCTGGCCAATCTGGGAGTTACCCTCCGCAGACGTGAGGTTGTAAAGATCCTCGTATTTGGCCTTGCGACTCTCAAACACATAGTTCAGCGGTGTATAAACAGCCAGTTTAAGGACCTGAAGCTGTTCAAAGATCTCGTTGAAAGTTAATGCCCCAGGAAGGTCCGTCAAATCCTCCCGGATTGAGATCGGCAGCCTACGTTCCGGAAATGCACCAATGGCGGAGGTGTCATAATACTTCTGAATGTGTCGCCGGGAGCGAGCAATGGTCACCGAATCCAGCAACTCAAAGAAGTCGAAGTCTAGCATCGACAAAATGCGTTGCGTCGTACGCTCCTCAACGGGCAGCTTCGACCACTCATTGAAGACTCGCTGGGCATCGCGGAACACATCTTCCACGGAGCCACTGATTTTGAGGCTCTCCGAAAGGGCTTCGGAATCACCTTCGTAGGCTAGCTGCAGCTGATTACGCAAATCGTTGAAGCGATTGTTCACCGGCGTAGCCGACAACATTAGGACCTTCGTTTTAACGCCGTCTCTAATGACCCGATTGAGCAGCTTTTGGTAGCGAGATTCTTTTTCTTCCGTGTAATCCGCATTGCGGAAGTTGTGGGACTCATCGATGACAACAAGGTCGAAGTTGCCCCATTCCAGCAACGACAGATCGATACCACCAATGGTGGTTCCTTTATCACGGGAAAGGTCAGTATGAGCCAAGACGTCGTAGTTGAAACGGTCCTCTTTGAACTCGTTGGTGCGGTAGCGAGAGTTGTAGTTTGTCCAGTTCTCAGCCAGCTTCTTTGGGCACAGCACCAGCACTGATTTGTTACGCAGTTCGTAATACTTGATGACAGCTAGGGCCGTAAAGGTCTTGCCCAAGCCCACGCTGTCCGCGAGGATGCAGCCGTTGAATGTCTCCAGCTTGTTGATAATGCCTGTCGCCGCGTCACGCTGGAAGTTGTATAGGGATTTCCAAATCTTGGTTTCCTGGTAACCCGTCCTATCGTTCGGCAGGACATCCTCACTGATGTCCTCCAGGTAGTCAGCAAAGAGGTTGTACAAGGTGAAAAAGTAGATCCTAGCCGGGGAATTCTCGGCATAAACAGTGGCGATTTGCTCCAAGATCTCATCGGTGACGTCCTTGAGCAACTCCGGATTTTTCCAAGTCTGTTCGAAGACACTCAGAAATGCTTGCGTTGTGCTGGGTTCATCCTGCTTCATGACGATGTTTGACACAGCAGATCCTTGTTCATATCCCAAATCTGTGGTGGTGAATCCACTAATCGGAACGTAATTAAGTCGATCATCAATAGCCGCAAAACTTTGCATTTCGCTTTGCGTTGCCCGCGCTCGAAAAGTTACCTTCCTGCGGATCCATTCCGCGCATTCCCGAGCAATAGCCTTCTGCGTAAGTTTATTACGCAGCTTGATCTCAAACTCGGTGCCGGCGATCTTGGATTGCGAGCCTGGCTCTGGAATGAAGAATTGACGGCGCTGCTTTCCCTTACCGTGAGATGTCTGCTTCAAAAAAGAGTCCGAGGTGAATATGAACTCCAAAGCTTCAATGCCCTGCAGCTCTTCCTGAAGTGCCTCGAATGCGTAAATGGAAAACGTGGCCGCGGCAATCCTGAGCTTTGAACCGGCTGTAAGCTCCTTCTTGAGATCATCGCCCCACAGCCGAGTCGTATTGTCTATAAGTTCCATCTACGCCTCATTGCATAAACTATGTCGTTAACTTCTTGGTTCTTCCAGAATACAGTTCAAGATCACTACAGAATTTTCTCATGCAGGAACACTATTGCTGGTAGGTTATTTCCTTCGTCATTGTCCCACTACATCCTCGTCTTCTTTGAGATTTTGGTAAACACTACCGCCCTGCCTTCGACGAAACTCTCTCATCATGATCGCGGGTCTCGACTCTTCGGCCGCTGTCAGCGCCGCTGGCGAGCACAAGCTACTATCCGAGGAAGACACGCTCCACATCAACGATGGACTCAAGGAGTAAAAGACTCTTCACCGGCTAGTTTTCACCGCGCGCTTCCCTTTATGGGGCGCGCGGTGTCGTCGTTTTCGCTCCTTCAATTTCACACAACTGAAAAAATTTTTTCACCTTCCGGGAACCAGGGTTGCCTAAGTTCCGACTATTAGTGCAGTTGATATCAGCACCCATGCAACTGACCACTAAGCACGAAAGAGAACTATTTTATGAGTCGGACGACTCTGCGTTCCTTCATCCAACGCATACACTTCTACGGCGGCATGTTCGTCGGTCCCTTCATCCTGATCGCGGCATTGACCGGCTGCCTCTACGCCCTAGCGCCGACCCTGGAAAAATTTGCTTACCGCGACGTCATGACCGTCGAGGAAGTTAATAACCCGGTAAGCCTGGAGGACCAAATCAGCGCCGCCCAAAAGGAACACCCGGATATGCCGGTCTCCCAGGTATGGCCGGCGGAATCGGCGACGGACTCCACGCGCGTGCTGGTGGCGGATCCGGGCATCGACGAGAGCCTGCAGCGCACCGTGTTTATTAATCCGGCCGATGGCGAGGTCATCGGTGACTACCCCACCTACTCCGGCTTGGGCGAGATGCCGCTGCGCCGCTGGATCTCCTCGCTGCATGAAAGCTTCCACCTGGGCCAGCCGGGCGAGCTCTATTCCGAGCTAGCCGCCTCCTGGCTGTGGGTCCTGGCCTGCGGCGGGCTCTACATGTGGTGGATTCGCCGCCGGCCCAAGAAGGCGGCCGCGCCGCTGAAGAAGCAGCCACAGCGATCCAAGCGTTGGAAGGCCACCCGCCTGCACTCCACGATGGGCGCATGGATTTTCATCGGGCTCATTGGCCTGTCCGCTACCGGCATCACCTGGTCCCAGCTCGCCGGCGAGAACGTCAATTCCGTGGTGGAGAAGATGAACTGGAAGGCCACGCCGGTAGAAACCGCGCTCACCACCGATTCCTCCGCCGATGCCACACACGATGCCCACGCCGGGCACGAAGGCCACGGTGCCCACGGCGCTCACGGTGGGGATGCGGAAGCTCCGGGCGAGGCACCGGAGCCGGAGGTCATCGCCAAGCAGGCCGAGCGCGTCTATGCCACCGGCCGAGCGGAAGGACTAACGGGCCCGCTGCGCCTGTACGCCCCGGAGGACACCGACTCGGGGTGGAAGGTGAGCGAGCGCTGGGTCGAGTGGCGCTATACCTCCGATGAGGTATCCGTCGACGGTTCCACCGGCGAGGTCATCGACCGCCTGCCCTTCTCCGAGCTGCCGCTATTTAGCAAGCTCAACAGCTGGGGCATCTACCTGCACATGGGCATCATGTTTGGCCTGCCGCTGCAGATCGCCCTTTTTGCCCTTGGCCTCGCCATCGCCGCCATGGTGGTTCTGGGCTACTACATGTGGTGGAAGCGCCGGCCGCAATTTGCACCTGGCTCCAAGCGGCACTTCTCCTGGGCCACCACCGGCCTGGGCGCTCTCTTTGCCGCAACCGTCGGTGTATTTATGCCGCTTTTGGGCATTACCCTTGCCGCATTCCTCGTACTAGATATCATCTTGATGAATACCGGAAAGCGAAAGGCCACGCCGCCGCAGAAGGTGCAGGATGAAGACGCGGAGCTAGTAACGGTGGGCTAGCCTTCTTAGTGAAAGCCATCACAGAGGGTGGAGTTAATGGGTACATTGGTCATTTATGACTAATCCATTACTCCACCCTTCATCGTTGCCCTACCAACTCCCGCCGTTTGCGGAGATTAAAGTCGAGCACTACCGCCCCGCTTTCGACGAAGCGCTCGCGCGCCACGATGCCGAGCTCTCCGCCATTACTGAAAATCCCGCCGCGCCCACGTGGGAAAATACCGTGGAAGCCCTCGAGCGTTCCGGCCAAGACCTCGACCGCGTCATGGCGGTCTTTGGCAACCTTTCTGGCACGGACGTCACCGATGAGATGGAAGAGATCGCCGCCGATATCTATCCGCGCCTGTCCGCCCACTACGACGCGATGTACCAGGACGAAAAGCTCTACCAGCGCATCAAGGACGCACCCCACCCGCCGGCGATGACGAGGGCGCGCGCCTGCACGAGCACCTGCTGCGCACGTTCGCACGCCAGGGCGCGGATCTCGATGCCGCCGGCAAGGCCCGCCTATCCGATATCAACCAGCGCCTGTCCGCCCTATCGGAGGAATTCGGCCGCAATCTCATGGCCTCCACGCGCGAGCACGCCGTCGAGTTCACGGAGGAAGAGCTCGAGGGCCTGCCGCCGGAACGCATCGCCTCAGCCAAGGCGGATGCCAAGGCCCTAGGCCGCGAAGGCTACGTCATCCCGCTCGAGCTGCCCACCGTGCAATCGGAGCAGTCCCGCCTGGCTAGGGAGGGGGCGCGCAGAAAGCTCTATGCGGCATCGGCAAGCAGAGGCTCCGAAAACAACATTCCAGGGCTTATCGAGGCCGTCCAGCTGCGCGCCGAACGCGCCGAGCTGCTGGGCTATTCCTCCCACGCCGATTACGTCATCGCGGAAGAAACCGCTGGCAGCGCCGACGCCGCGCGCGACATGCTCGCAGATCTCGCCCCCGCGGCCGCGGCCAATGCCGCCGGCGAGCACAAGCTGCTAGCCGAGGAAGCCACGCTCAACGAGCAAGACTTCCACGCCGCGGACTGGCCCTACTGGGAATCCAAGGTCCGCGCCCGCGACTTCTCGCTCGACGAGGAGGAGTTGCGCCAGTACTTCCCCCTGGACAAGGTCCTCACCCAGGGCGTATTCGCCGCCGCCGAGCGCCTGTACGGCATTTCCGTTGTCCCGCGCGAGGACCTGGAGGGCTATGCCGAGGGCGTGCGCGTCTGGGAGGTGTTCGACAAGGATGTCGAGCACGCGGGAGATGACGAACACGGGGGCAAGGGAATTGGCCTGCTGCTCACAGACTATTTCGGCCGCCCCACCAAGCGCGGTGGCGCGTGGATGAGCCAGTTCGTGGGCCAATCAGGCCTGCTGGAGCGCAAGCCGGTCATCGTCAATGTGCTGGGCATTACCAAGCCCGCCGATGGTTCCCAGCCCCTGCTGAGCCTGGACGAGGTACACACCCTCTTCCACGAATTCGGCCACGCCTTGCACGGGCTGCTTTCCGATGTCCACTACCCCACCTTCGCCGGCACCAACGTCCCGCGCGACTGGGTGGAATTCCCCTCGCAGATCAATGAGAACTGGGCGCTGGATAAGTCGCTGGTCAAGCAGTATGCGCGCCACGTCGACACCGGCGAACCGATCCCCGATGAGCTGCTCGATGCCGTAACCGCCGCCTCTGAATTCGGCCAGGGCTTTGCCACCTCGGAGTACTTGGCGGCTTCCATTATCGATTTGGCGTGGCATTCGCTCAGCGCCAAGGACGCCGCTGCGCTGGAGGCCACCCCGGAGGCCGTGGACGCCTTCGAGGAGGAGGCCCTGCGCGCGGTGGGGCTGGATAACCCGCACATCGCCCCGCGTTACCGATCGACGTACTTCAACCACATCTTCGCTGGCGGCTACTCCGCGGGCTACTACTCCTACCTGTGGGCCGAGGCTCTCGATGCCGATGGCTTCGAGTGGTTCAAGGAGCAAAGCGATCTACGCGCCGCAGGACAAAAGTTCCGGGACCTCATCCTCTCCCGCGGCGCCTCCCGCGATTTCGGCGCGGCCTACCGCGACTTCCGCGGGCGCGATAAGGACGTCGCTCCGCTGCTCAAGCGCCGCGGCCTATCCGGCGCCTAACTGATACTAGCCAGCCAGGCGGCGTGCACGCGCGCCTCATCGTTTTCTTCCGGGTGGAAGCTCAAGGCGGTGACGGCGCCGTGGCGCACGCCCACGACCGCTTCCTCCGCGCCATCGCGCGGCACAGTCGCGATGACCTCCACGCCTTCGCCGACGCGTGTGACCAGCGGGGCGCGGATGAAGCTCGCCTCGATGGGCAGAGTTTCTTCCCCGACCACGACCGGCACGGTGCGCTCGGCGGAAAAGCGCTGGTTGCCAAAGGCATTGCGCCGCACGGTGATATCGAGCAGCCCCAGTGTCTGCTGGCCTGGCGAGGGGTTATCCAGCTCGCGGGCGCAATAAATCAACCCGGCGCAGGTAGCGAGCACGGGAAGGCCTGCGGCCGCGGCCTCGCGCAGCGGGTCGGCCACGCCGAAGGTGCGGGCGAGCTTGTCGATGACACTCGACTCCCCGCCCGGAATCACCAGCCCATCCAGGCCTTCAAGGTCGCGCGGCACGCGCACCCGGCGCGTCCCCGCCCCCAAGCCGTCAAGGACGCGCAGGTGCTCTTCCACGCCTCCCTGCAGCGCGAGCACCCCGATCGTAGCGCTTGCTTCTTCTGGGTGTGCCACGCGATTACCAGCCGCGCTCGGCCAGGCGGTGCGGTGCCGGCACATCGCCGACATTGATGCCGACCATGGCCTCGCCCAGGCCGCGGGAAAGCTTGGCGAGCTCGGCGGGGGCATCATAAAGCGTGGCGGCCTTCACGATGGCCTCCGCGCGCGCCGCCGGGTTACCGGATTTGAAGATGCCGGAGCCCACGAAGACGCCTTCGGCGCCCATCTGGCGGACGAGGGCGGCATCGGCAGGCGTGGCCACGCCGCCGGCAACGAAGAGGACGACCGGCAGCTTACCGGTCTCCGCAACCTCCGCTACCAGGTCATACGGCGCCTGGAGTTCCTTGGCGGCAACGTAGAGCTCATCGCGGTCGAGGTGCTGCAGTCGGGCGATTTCCGCGCGAATCGTGCGCAGGTGCTTGACGGCCTCGGAGACATCGCCGGTGCCGGCCTCGCCCTTGGAGCGAATCATGGCCGCACCCTCGGTGATGCGGCGCAGGGCCTCGCCCAGGTTGGTCGCACCGCACACGAATGGCACGTCGAAGTCCCACTTATTGATGTGGTTGACGTAATCGGCGGGGCTGAGCACCTCGGACTCATCGATGAAGTCCACGCCGAGCTCGCCCAGAATCTGCGCCTCGACGAAGTGGCCGATGCGCGCCTTCGCCATCACGGGGATGGATACGGCGTCGACGATGCCCTCGATAAGCTCCGGATCGGACATGCGGGCCACGCCGCCCTGGGCGCGGATATCGGCAGGCACGCGCTCAAGTGCCATGACGGCGCTCGCGCCCGCATCCTCGGCGATGCGCGCCTGTTCCGGGGTCACGACGTCCATGATGACGCCGCCCTTGAGCATGTCAGCTATTCCACGTTTCACGCGCGTGGTCGCAATGTTTTCGGTCATGCGCTCTATACTGCCCTGCCGAAGTGGTACAAGTAAAGAACCATTTCCCGCGTGTTGGGTTGTACCACTTATACTGTGTTTATGCCCCTGCGCCTCGACCCCGCCGATACGCGCGCCCTGCCGGTGCAAATCGCCGCCGCCGTGCGCGCCGATGTCACCTCCGGCGCCCTGCTGCCCGGCGAGCCCGTCCCCTCCACCCGCGCGCTGGCCACCCAGCTCGGCGTCTCCCGGGGCAGCGTCGTTACCGCGTATGAGCAGCTCACCGCCGAGGGCTACCTCAGCGCTGAGGTTGGTTCCGGCACCGTCATCAATCCCCGCCTGCCTCACAGCCCGCCGCCGCGCCCCGAGCCCGCGCCGCAGCCCGCTGCCGCGCCTGACCTTTTGGAACTGACGCCCGGCCTGCCCGATACCGCCGGCATCATCACCCCCGAATGGCGCGCAGCCTGGCGCGATGCCGCCGCCCAGCCGCTTTCCGATGCCCCTCCACTCCCCCACCACATCGCCAACCACCTGCGCTACATGCGCGGGCTGCGGGTAGATCCGCGCCGCATCGTCGTTACCGCCGGCGCCCGCGATGGCCTCGCTTTAGTGCTGCGTACGCTCGGTACCGCGCTGCGCGTCGGCGTCGAATCGCCCGGTTATCCCAGCCTGCGGCGCATCCCGCAGGCGCTTGGCCATGAGCTGGTGAACGTACCCACCGATGCCGATGGCGTTACCGTTCCCGATACCGACCTCGACGCGCTGATTGTCACCCCAAGCCACCAGTACCCGTATGGCGCCTCGCTGCCGGCCGAACGCCGCGCCGAACTCGTCGCCTGGGCCCGCCAGCATGGCGCTTTACTCATCGAGGATGACTTCGATTCCGAGCTGCGCTACGTGGGTCAGCCGCTGCCCGCGCTCGCTGCGCTCGCCCCAGAGCGCACCGTGTTGCTCGGTACGTTTTCCACCGTGATTTCGCCGTCCATCGCCTGCGGCTATGTGGTGATCCCGGATGGGCTGCGCGGGGGCATCGACAAGCAGCGCGATATCTTTGGCCAGCCGGTCGGCACCATCCCGCAGGCCGCGCTCGCCCATTACCTGGCCAGCGGGGCGCTGCGGCGCCACACCGGACGCATGCGCCGGACCTACAAGCGCCGCCGCGACCTCGTGGCCGATGCCCTGGGCTCTCTCCCCGGCGCGCGCCTGCTGCCCATCAATGGCGGTCTACATGCGGTTTTGCTGTGCAACCCGGCCATCGTCCCGCGGGCCGCCGCCCGCGGCATCAAGCTGACCCCGCTGCGCGAATACTGGGGCGGCGTGGACGCCGAAGACGGCGTGGTTTTAGGCTTTGGCCACCTAAGCGATGACGATCTGCGCCGCAGCCTGAGCGCGGTCGCCGCCGCGCAACGCGAATGTTAGCCTGAATTTAAATGCCCTCGCACAGAAAGACGTAAGAATGATGCTTGGCCCGCTCGAACTTCTGCTCATGCTCATCCCGCTAGCTATCTTCATCGGACTTATAGCCGGTGCCATTTATTTAATCGTGCAAGTCTCGCGCAATACCAAAGACATCCAGCAGAATTCGCAGGCCATCGCGCAACTTCGAGAGGCACAGAAAAACGGCCCCTCCGCTGGGCAGGGGCCGCATTCTTAAATGCCTAGTCCGCAGGCTTTTCCGTATTCACCGCGTGCGAGAAGTTCTCACTGAATTCCTTGAAGCCCTTATTAAAGGTGCCCAGGTTTTCCATGAACCCGCCCATGATGTCTATGGGCAGCGGGAAGACGATGGTGGAGTTTTGGTCCGCGCCGAGTTCCAGGACCGTTTGTAGGTAGCGCAGCTGCAGCGCCGCCGGGGCCTTGCCCAACTCCTCTGCAGCCTCGCGCAGCTCGCGGGAAGACTGCAGCTCACCGTGGGCCGAAATGACCTTGGCGCGGCGCTCGCGCTCCGCCTCCGCCTCGCGCGCCAGGGCGCGCTGCATCATCTCTGGGATTTCCACGTCCTTAATCTCCACGATGCGGGTCAACACTCCCCACCGTTCGGTTTGGCCGTTGATGATCGCCGCTAGGTCCTCGTTAAGCTCCTCGCGGTGGGCCAGCAGGTCATCGAGGCTCGCCCGACCCAAAAGCGAACGCAGGGTGGTCTGCGCAATCTGCGAGGTGGCCACGGCGTAGTTTTCTACCTCGAGGACCGCCTTGCTCGAATCGGTGACCTCGAACATGACCACCGCATTCACGCGCACGGACACGTTGTCCTTGGTGATGATTTCTTGCGGCGGAATCGTCAGCGTGACCACGCGCAAATCCACGCGCTCCAGCTTATCGATGCCCGGCAGCAAGAAATGCAGCCCCGGCTCCAGCATCGGTCGCAGGTGGCCAAAGCGGAAGGTCACGCCCCGCTCATACTGCTTAATCACCTTGAGCGAGTAGGACAAAAACACCCCGATGAGAGCGAGGATGATGCCGATGACGATCGGCCAGAATACGGGAGCGGACACTTAGATTTCCCCTTCCAGTTCTTGACGCACCGAGCGGTAGCGCGTGGATTTTCCGTACTTCGAACCATAGCGATCGACCTGCGCCGCCAACTCCGCCTCGCGGTTATCCATCTCCGGCACCACCAGCTGCGGCGCGTTCGAGGGCGTATTCCACAGGTGGCGGGCCAGCGGGTACACGCCGAAACCGGTGATGATAAGCACCGTAGCCAGCGTCAACGCCACTTCCGCGGGCGAATGGTAGCTAATCAGCGAGGCCAAGGGCAGCAAGTAGCCCATCGCCGCCACCGCCAGCGCGATGCCGCGGTGGAAGCGCCCCGAATCCGAGTGCGGCCACGGATCCAACTGGCGCGTGACCTCCCGGCCATGGTGCGAGACCGTGCACTGCTGCTTGACCGGGCAGGTATTGCACACGGTCGGGTTCGCGCGGTAGCGCATGACGCGGTTTTCCGGGTCGAAGCTGGAGGGCCAGAGCCAGTGATCTTCGGGGCATCGCCAAGCATCGTGGTCTTCCATGTACCGGAACGTGCCGGATTGGTTGGACATGGTGCGGTTGGCGGTTTGTTGCGCCAGCAGGTCGAATACCCAGGCCACTGCGAGCAGGAAGAGCCCGTAGCACGCGGATAGTACGGTAAATGCACCCGGCATTAGTCGTCCTTCTTATCCGAGCGGTAGGTACCGCCCCACTTCGTGCGCGATTCAAATTCCTGGCGCGGCGCGGTGGCGGAATCGCCGCGCTCAGCATCGGGATCTTCCTCCTCTACGAAGGCACCGCGCTCATCAACGTACCCGTAGCGCCGGCCCGTGGAGCTGCGCTTGTCGACTCGCCCCTTGCCTCCAGAAACCAGTCCCACCGAGGATCCCACGGGAACCTCGCCCGCGTGGTCGTCCTCGTCTGGGGTAATGATGCTAAACAGCGGGTTAGTCGGGTGCTCATCCACCGTGGGGATGTCCTTGTTGTAGAGCACCCCGCGCAGCGCCATCCAAAGGAAGGGCAGGATGCCGATGAGGAACATGACATCGCCAGGCAGGCGCAGCCACTCCATAACGAAGTTTCCAGGTTGGGTGATATAGCCCAACGAACGCGCCTCCACGTACCCGGAGCCGACGGACTCGTAAAGCTGCATGATGCCCAGTGGCAGCAGCGAAATTACCACCATCCACAACAGGCCCAGGTTTTGCAGCCAGAAAGCCCAGCCCATGGCCTTATCGGACCATTTGTCCTTGGGGATGAGATAGCGCAGTGCAAAGACCGACAGGCCTACAGCCAGGAAGCCATACACACCCATCATTGCGCCGTGGGCGTGGTTGGCCGTCAGCGCCGTACCGATTTCGTAGTAGGACACGATAGGCAGGTTGACTAGGAAGCCAAAGATGCCTGCGCCCAAGAAGTTCCAGAAACCAACGGCAACGAGGAACATCACGGCCCAACGGTGCGGGAAGGGTCGCTCCCCAGAAGCGCGCTGGCGGGAACCCAGCTGCATGAACGTCCACGCCTCCACCGTCAACAGCGTCAGCGGGACCACCTCGGCGGCCGAGAAGAACGCGCCCAGGGCCATGTGCTCGACCGGGGTGCCGGAGAAGTACAGGTGGTGCATCGTACCCAGCACGCCACCGGTGGAATAAAGGATGACGTCCAAGAAGATGATGCCCAGGGCGATCTTTTCACGGACCACGCCGAGCAGGACGAAGACGTAGGCCACCATGACGGTGGTAAATAGCTCCAGGAAGTCCTCCACCCACAGGTGGACCACCCAGAAGCGCCAGAATTCAGCGACGGAAATGTGGGTTTCCGAGCCAGCCAGGTTGCCCACCGCGTAAAACGCCGGGATGGCGAGGCCCGCAAAGAAGAACAACCACGGCATATTAGACTTGTGCTCATTTTTTAACCGCCCGCGCAGTTGGCGGTAGATGATGCCGATCCACACGAACATGCCAATGGTGAGCAGGACTTGGAAGAAGCGCGGCAGGTCCAGGTATTCCCATTGCTGGGAAAATAGCGTGCCCTCTTCGATGTAGCCCATGGTAGAAAGCCATTCAAAGGCCATCGACCCGAAGACCACTACGGCGATGGCTCCCAGGAGGAACCAGACGAGCCAGTGCTGCTTCTTCGGCTCTTTCTTGCCCACGAAGGAGGCGAGGAAGATACCCGCCGCCAACAGGCCGCCGGCGGTCCACAGCAGTGATAGCTGCAGGTGCCAGGTGCGCGAGACGTTATACGGCAAGATCTCTTGCAGCGGAATGCCGAAGAAACCGGTGAGCTCGGTGCGATAGTGCTGGCTGGCCGCACCCAGCAGCGCCTGGATTAAGAACAGCAACGCAATGACCAGGACGAACCAGGCCACCACCTTCTGCGACTTGGTCAGCCCGACCTCGCCCGGCTGCTTGAAGTCCAGGTTCGGTGCTTCTTCCGAATGCCAACCAATGGACTTGGACCACCGGCCGTAAATCGCAAAGATCAGGCCGGTACCGCCGATGAGCGCGATGAGCGAGAGCACCGACCACACCACGAGGTCCGCGGTCGGGCCGTTGTCCACGCGCGATTCCGCGGGCCAGTTATTGGTATAGGAATAGTCGTGGCCCGGACGCTCTGCCGCCGAAGCCCACGCGGTCCAACCGAAGAAACCTACGAGGTTATTGATGTCTTGCTCATCGGTAATAAAGTCCGACGGCAAGCCACTGTTGTGGGAATCGGGGCCAAAGTACTGAGCGTAGTAGTCCTTATTGGCCTCGAATGCCGAAATCTGGTTATCGGTCCACTCCAGCACGCCCGTTTCTTCGTCATAGCGGTTGGTGCGGAATTCTTCTACCACGGCCTCTTCGGGAGTGGCGGAAGAATCAACGAAATCGGGCATACCATTCGCGTCGTTTTCCTCGCGGGCGTGATCGAGAGCGCGGCGCAGGTACTCCGCCGTATAGTCCGGGCCCAGGTAGGCGCCGTGGCCCAGCACGGAGCCGTATTGCTGCAGGCCGCGGGCCTGGTACAGCGCCTGGCCGTTAGTGATCTCTTCCTTGGTTAAGACCGTTTCGCCCGTGGATTCGGAGACAATCTTTTCCGGCAACGGCATGGATGCGTCATAGGTGCGGTACGCCAAAAATCCCATGACCAAAAAGCCAAAGATCATGACGAGGGCAATGCCTTGCACCCACACGTTGCTCACCTTGAGGACCGGTTTCTTCCGGTCCTCAACCCCAGTCGTGGTGGCCATAAAGTGTCCTTTTCACAGTTGTAGAGAGTTCGACATACATCATTATGAACGGACAAAGCGGTGTTAAATAGTCGAACGGAAGGCCCCTACCCCCATTCGCCCACATCGGCCAGCCCGCACGCGAGCATTATTGGGAAAATCGGTGCACCATATAGCCGGGTTCCGCCCCCAGAATCCCCACCCAGCTTGTTTACCCCCGGTTTTTCCGTAACAATTAATGCATGACATTCGCAGAGCACACCAAGCGCAATTGGCTCATCACATTATTCGCCGCGATTTTCCTCGCCGCCATCGTCTGCATGATTTTCTTAAACGATCCACACCGCACAATGGTGGTCGCCATGGTCTTTATCGCCTCAGCAATCCTGCTCTTCGGCGCAATCCTCGGCATCTGGTACCTATTTCGCCGCAAGGACGAAAAAGACCCGCAGTAGATAGGCTAGGACGCATGGAATTTAGCTTGCTTGGCCACGCCTGCGTCGCAGTTGCGGCGCCGGGCGGGCGTATCCTCATCGATCCCGGAACCATGACGCCCGCCTTTCCCGACGCCGATGCGGTGCTCATTACCCATGCGCATGCAGATCACCTAGACCCGGACCGGCTTCCCGATGCCCCACTCTGGGCGCCCGCCGAAGCCTGCGAACAGCTGGGGCGCGGTACCGCGGTTGCACCGGGCGAGACCATCACCGTCGCCGGTCTCGACATCGAAGTACTCGGCGGCCAACACGCGCCGATCCACCCGAATATCCCGCGCCCGGCCAACGTGGGCTACTACTTGGGTGGCCTGCTCCACCCGGGCGATCAGTACATCGATCACCCGGCCAACGTGTTGCTCCTGCCCATCGCTGGGCCCTGGGTAAAGGCCGCGGAGGCCGCCGATTATGCCCAGCGCGTCGGCGCCGCGGTCACGATCCCCATCCATGACGCCGTGCTTTCCGATGTCGGCCGCACCGCCTTCGACACCATGCTCACCAAAGCCGGAGTACAGGGCTATAAGCGGCTAAATCCAGGCGAGAAATTTACCGCTTAGTCTATTTTTATTCTCTGACTACCCTGCGGTTTCGCAGCGGGGTGCTGTACGTTACATACCGCTTGGTCTAGTCTTGCGTGGCATGACGACGAAATACGATAACTCCAACGCAGACTGGTCCTTCGCCACCCGCTCCGTTCATGCAGGCCAAAACCTCGACGGCGCGCACAACTCCCGCAATGTGCCGATTTACCAAACCACCTCGTACGTCTTTGATGACGCCGAGCACGCGGCCAACCGCTTTAACCTCTCCGATGCAGGCCCCATCTACACCCGCCTGACCAACCCAACGCAGGATGCGCTGGAAGAGCGCTTGGCCTCCCTTGAAGGCGGCGTGGCCGCCGTGGCCTTTGCCTCGGGCCAGGCCGCAGAGACCGCGGCCATTTTCAACCTCGCCTCGGCAGGCGATCACATCGTTTCCTCCCCGCGCCTCTACGGCGGCACCTCCACCCTCTTTACCGTCACGCTCAAGCGCCTTGGCATCGACGTCACCCTCGTGGAAAACCCGGACGACCCCCAGTCCTGGCAGGACGCCGTACAGCCTAATACCAAGGCCTTTTACGGCGAGACCTTTGGCAACCCGGTAGCCGATGTCCTCGATATCCCCGCCATCGCCGAGGTCGCGCACACTAACCAGGTCCCGCTCATCGTGGATAACACCATCGCCACCGCAGCGCTGGCCCGCCCGCTCGACTTGGGCGCGGACATCGTCGTGGTTTCGACCACGAAGTTCTACACCGGCAACGGTTCTGCGGTGGGCGGCGCGATTATTGACGGCGGCTCCTTCGACTGGACCGTCGAGCGCGACGGCGAGCCGGTATTCCCCCACTTCGTCACCCCCGACGAGGCCTACCACGGCCTGAAGTACGCCGACCTCGGCGCCCCCGCCTTCGCGCTCAAGGCCCGCGCCGGCCTGCTGCGCGATACCGGCGCCGCCATTTCTCCGTTCAATGCATGGCTGACGCTTAATGGCATTGAGACGGTAGGGCTGCGCATCGACAAGCACAATGCCAACGCCCAAGCCGTGGCCGAGTACCTGGAAGGCCACGCCAAGGTGACGAAGGTCAACTACGCCGGCCTGGATTCCTCGCCGTATAAGAAGATCAAGGAGAAGCTGGGTTACTCCTATACCGGCTCCGTGCTGTCCTTCGATATCGACGGCGGGCGCGAGGAAGCATGGGCGTTTATCGATGCCCTGAAACTCCACTCCAACCTCGCCAATATCGGCGATACCCGCTCGCTCGCCGTTCACCCGGCGACCACCACGCACTCGCAGTCCGATGATGCTGCCCTTGCCGCGGCGGGCATTGCGCAGTCGACCATCCGATTGTCTGTGGGCATTGAAGATATCGACGACATCATTGCTGACCTCGAATTGGGATTTAACGCACTGGCATGAGCTGTATAAGTATCGGCGATTTTCGCACCGAAGCAGGCGCCACGCTTTCCGATGCCCACATCGCCTACCACCGCTTCGGCCATTTCCTCGGCGATCCGCACGGCGGAAATAACGTCATCTTGGTGGAACACGCGCTGACCGGCAACGCCGATGTGGCCGAGTGGTGGTGCGATCTCATTGGCCCAGGCAAGGCGCTGGATACGACGAAGTGGTGCGTTATCGCCATGAACGCACTCGGTGGCTGCAATGGATCCACCGGCCCCTCCTCCCCGCATCCAGATGGCCGCAGTTGGGGATCGCGTTTTCCGGCGCTATCCATTCGCGATTTGGTGGCCGCGGAGAAAAAGGCGCTGGAAGAACTCGGAATAACGCGCGTACATGCGATTATCGGCGGTTCTATGGGTGGTGCACGCGCCTTGGAATGGACGCTGATGTACCCGGAGGCGGTCGATGCTGCGTGCGTTATCGCCGTCTCCGCGCGCGCCTCCGCGTGGCAGATTGGTATCCAGTCGGCGCAGATTTCCGCGATTGAACGCGATCCCTTCTGGCACGGCGGCGACTATTATTCCTCCTCCCAGCGCCCTCGCGAGGGACTCGCGGCGGCGCGGCGCATCGCGCACCTGACGTATCGCGGCGAGCAGGAAATTGATGAGCGCTTTGGTGTTCAGGCCCAAACCGACGAAGAACCCCTCGGGCCCTATCGCCGGCACGACCAGCGCTTCGCCGTGAACTCCTACCTGGATTATCAGGGCTCGAAGCTGGCGGATCATTTTGATGCCGGCTCCTATGTCACACTTACCGAGGCCCTCAACCGCCACGACATCGGCCGTGGCCGCGGCGGCCTGAACCGCGCGCTGGGTTCTTCGCAGGTACCGACCATGGTCGTGGGCGTCGATACGGACATCCTTTATCCCTATCACCAGCAGGAACACCTCTCTCGGAACCTAGGCAACCTGCTGGCCATGGCGAAGGTAGTCTCTCCCGTCGGCCACGATGCGTTCCTCACGGAGTCGCGCCAGATGGACCGCATCCTGCGCAACTTCCTCACCCTGTCCCAACCGCACCCGCTGGACGCGGACAGCACAATCGACTACGCCATCTAGCCAACCCCGCCTACACGCCGGCGCGTGCGCAATTCCGCATCGCCTACGCCAGCGGTTTACGGTCACTGGTGGCTCGACGCACGAACGGGACGCGGCGCGAGGCAGATAGTGGCGGGGTCCGGAACGGGGGCACGGTAAGTGGCTAGCCCGGACTCCTTGCAGAAGGCATACAGAAGGATCGCCGGAGCGGCGCAGGTTTAACTGCGCTGGCTTCGGCAATGTTCTTTATCGGGCCCAGGGCGGGCGCCACACGATGCCTTCGTGCGGGTGGCGCTCTAGGCGCCCACGACGGGGCGGGGCATTTGGGTCATCGTCGTTGACGGCGTTGTGATACTTGCAGGCGATGGTCAAGTTCTCGGAGTTGGTCTCGCCGCCGAGCAGCCACGGTTGCAGGTGGTGAACCTGGCATTCATCGGCAGGGATATGACAATCAGGCCACGGGCACACCGGATTTTCGGCCATCGCCATCTGCCGCTGCTTCCAGGTGGCCAGCCGGCGCGTGTGGTACAGGTTCACGGGGCCGGTGACGGGGTGGATGAGGGTGATGAGGCCGGCATCGGCAAGCGCGCGCTCCGCTAGCTGCGCACCGGTGATGGTGGCACCGTTAGTCAGCTGCAGGGTGACGTCGTCCTCGCCGTGGGTAACCTTCACCATGTCATCTAGCGTGAGGACCACGTTAGTAGTGATGGTGGAGGCGGCCGCGCCCTCTGCAAATACCCGGCGCGCATCGTCCACGGTGGAGACGTGGTTATTAATCTCAGCCACCAGGCCCGATTCCGCGGTGATGGTCAGCGTCCACAGGTCATCGGTGCGGCGGGTAAGACGCACGCCCTCCGCGCGCTTCTGTGTGCGCTCCTCCTTGACGCGGCGGCGGGCGCGCTTTTCTATCTCGCTGGTAGAAACGTTGAGCCGGCACAGCTCCTCGCGCAGGGCCCACGCCGCGCGCTGGGTCTTCAGCTTCTGCGCGTGCACCTCGATGATTTTCAGCGCATCGAGCGGGAGCGCGGTCGTTCGGGCGGCGCGCTGCTTGGCGCTAAACGATGTCTTGCCAAAATACGTATCTGCCAAGCGCGCGAATTCCGCTGCCTCTTTATCGCTAAAACCGCGGTCTACCAATTCGGCTTCGGATAGCCCAGCGCACTCCCCGATGAGCGCCATCGGGGAGTTTATCGCTGCGAGGTAATCCGAAATCATGGCCCCGAGCCTAAACCGCGGGTAGCTGAGGGCGCGAGGCCAAGTGCGCGGCGGCTGTGGATAGCCGCGCGACACGCCGCAGATTGGTGATACTGAAACAATCACCTGTGGATAACTAGCTGCCCAGCGCGTCCACGGAGTAGGCGAGAAAGGCCATCAGCGCACCGATGACCCCGGTAAAGGTGGCATCGAAGCGGCGCGAGCGCACCGCCAGCACGCCGACGCGGCGCGAATCGCACGTCAGGCGCACCACCGTCAGCCACAGCAGCGCGAGCCCGAGCAAGAAGGTAGCTCGGCGCCAATACTCGAAGATGGCATAGCCGCCGGACAAGGCCACCCCGGCGATGAAGAGCCCGATGGCCACCCACTGCACGGAAGCGGGCAGCGGGGACGGTTTCAGGTGCGCGTCGTGGGGATTGTCTAAATTCACGCCAGCTTTTCCGCGCGCTCAACGATGTTGCGCACCAAGAAGGCCCGCGTGAGCGGTCCGACGCCGCCTGGGTTGGGCGAGACGAACCCAGCCTTATCCCAGCAATCGGGGGCGATATCGCCGGTGAGCTTGCCGTCGACGCGGGATACGCCGACATCGAGAAGCGCGGCGCCTTCCTTAATCATGTCCGCGGTAAGCATGTGCGGTTGGCCGGCGGCGGCGATGACGATATCGGCATTGCGGGTTTCGGCGGCAAGATCCTTCGTGCCGGTGTGGCAGAGGGTAACGGTGGAGTTCTCACTGCGGCGGGTCAACATCAGGCCAATGGGGCGGCCGACGGTCACGCCGCGGCCGATGACGACGGTCTTGGTGCCGCCCAGCTCCACGCCGAAGCGGCGCAGCAGGTGCAGGCAGCCATTCGGGGTGCACGGCAGCGGGGCTTCCTCATTGAGAACGAGCTTGCCCAGGTTGACCGGGTGGAGACCATCGGCGTCCTTTTCCGGATCGATGCGCTCGAGGATGGCGTTTTCATCCAAGTGCTTGGGCAGCGGGAGCTGGACGATGTAGCCGGTGCAGGCGTCATCGGCATTGAGCTCATCGATGACCGCCTCGAGTTCCTCCTGCGAAATATCCGCCGGCAGGTCCTTGCGAATGGAGTTGATGCCCAGCTTTTCGCAATCGCGGTGCTTCATCTTTACATAGGACTGGGAGCCTGGGTCCTCACCCACCAGAACGGTGGCCAGGCCAGGGGTTATCCCCTTGTCCTTCAGGGCGGCCACGCGCTCAGCGAGGTCCGCAAAAATCTCGTCACGGTACAAGGTGCCATCTAGTTTGGTAGCGCTCATAGCCCCCATCCTAGACTGAAGGCATGAGCCAGCTGCACATCGTCTTTGATAATCCCGTCATCCCGACCAATACCGGCAATGCCATTCGCACCGCGGCGGTGACAGGCGCGAGCCTGCACCTGATTGAGCCGCTGGGGTTTAATTTTGACGATAAGCACTTAAAGCGCGCCGGGCTGGATTATCACGACCTGGCAGATGTGCAGATCCACAAGGATTTCGACGCGTGCATGGAGGCACTGCCCGGCGCGCGCGTTTTCGCCTTTACCACGCATACGGATAAGTGGTTTACGGAGGTTGAGTACCAGGACGGCGACGTGCTGCTCTTTGGCACGGAGCCGACCGGCCTGCCAGATGAGCATGTCAACCATCCGCGCATCACCGATCAGGTGCGCATTCCGATGATCCCGGCCAGGCGCTCGATGAACCTCTCCAACTCCGCGTCTACCGCGGTCTTTGAGGCGTGGCGCCAGCTTGGTTTTAAGGGAGCGGTGTAAGTTCTGGCAGGTCGCGGGAGCGCAGGCAGTTAAGCAGCGCGTGGGCATCGGCAAGCGCGAGGTTGCGCGCCGCCATGGACACGGGCCCCTGCACGAGGTCGAGCTCCACCGTGGCTAGGCCGAGCAGCTGGGATATCGGGCCGCGGCGCAGGGTGAGTTCCTGGATGTGGCGCAGCTCGATGGCTTGGACGCGGCGGTTGAAGCGGCCGGCGCGCACGATGACATAGTCGCCGGTCAGCGCGACGGTTTGCTGCCGGTAATCGATGGGCGAGACCCATTTGGCGCGCGCGGGCGAGGCATAGGTCGGGGCGGCGTCGGCGGGCAGGAATTGCCGGGCTTGGCTGCGCTTGCCGACGGGCACGATGCGCGTCGATCCCGATCCCTCGCCGCTGGCCATGCCGCCGTAGCCGGCGACCGACACGCGCGTTTCGTACCAGTCGAAGGGCCGCCACAGGAAGGGCTGGGTGACTTGGACGGCGTGGATGCGCTCGAGGCGGATGTTTTGGCGGCGGCGATCGGCAAGGCCGTAGGTGATATTGAGCACGCCATCCTCAAGGCTGGCGGTATAGCGCCACGAGGAGTCAATCACGTTCCAGGCGCGCGGGACGGTGGCCAAAAGGATAGGCAGCGTGATGGTCAGGGACATCGGTGTGACCACGAGGAATACAAGGGCCGCAATGAGGACGATCGTGGACACGTGCAAAGCGGCCGCGGCCAGGGAACGCGCGATGGGGATTTCGGGGATAAGGACGTTGTCCTCTTCTTCGGCTGGCTGCTCCTCAGTCGGCCGCTCCCGCGGCTCGCCGTGGACGCGGGAGAGGATTTCGGCGCGCAGGGCCTCGGCATCGCGCTTTTTCAGGAAGGCGATTTCGATGGCGGACGACTGCCCGCCGGCCGTTTCCACGCGCACGGCTGCGAGCCGGAAAAGGCGGGCGATAACGGGCTCGACGACGTCGACCGCCTGCGTGCGGTCATAGCGCGCGGTGCGCTGCTGCTTCGAAATAACCCCGCGGCGCAAGGTGAGTTCCTCCTCGCCCAGCCGGTAGCCCATCTGGCGCCACCACACGCCGGATACGAGCCAAACCACCGCGCATACTGCAATGAATCCGGCTAGGGCGAGGCCGATATCGCGCAGGTCCGCGGCGCTGTGTTCGCCGGTAACGAAGGCAAAGATTCCGCGCAGCGCCTCCATATTGACGTTTAAGGCAAAAGCCGCGATGACGGCCAGGATGACCGACCACAGCCGCAGTAGCGGGGTCAAGCGGTGGACGCGGTGGTACCTCATAGCCCGCTCATCCGTTCGCGGGCGTGGTGGGTGAGGCGGGTGCGGAGGGCATCGGCAAGCGGGGCTTCCAAACCCTTCACCGTGGCGTCCGTGGTTGCGGAGGCGGTGTGCAACTGCAGCTCCTTGAGCCCGAAGGCGCGCTCGAGGGGGCCGGCAGTCACGTCCACGAACTGGATGCGGCCGTAGGGCACAACGGTGAAAGAATGCCACAGCTTGCCGCGCGTAATGAGCAGCTCATCGTCGGTTTCGCACCAGCCCATGCGGCGCACTTGGGCCGGAATGAGCCAGAGCAGCCAGAAAAAGAGGACGGTGAAGAGCCCCGCCGCCCAGTAGAACCACGGGGTCCACCAGTACCCTGCCGCTGCGGCCGCCGCGGCGGAAATAACCGTCCAGCCCAGGTGGCGGATGTAGCGCACCTTCACCAAACGCGGCGAGACGGGGTTCATTTCTTCGCTCATAGCTATTGACAGTAGCAATCGGGCTCGCACCCTTGCGCAACTTATCGTTAATCGATATTATCGAATTACGACAACATCGAAAGTCGATAAGGAATCGACGGAAAGGATTGTCATGACCACCCCGCAACCCACCTCCCAAACTGAGCGCCGCGAAATTACCGCGGCGGCCACCCTCTGCTTGTTCACCATTATCATCCTCGGCCCCACCTACCTGCGCGACCTTGCCACCGGACGCTTTTCCACCGCACTGAGTGCGGCCATCCCGGAAGGCCTAAGCAAGCACAACCTCGACGGCGGGCCATTCTGGATGCTCACTGCGGGGCTCGTCGTCAAGATTGCAGGAATCTTGATTATCGCGTTCTTTGCCTACCGTTTGGTCAAACCGATGCTTCGTGGGCAGGTTTTCAATACGAAAAACATCCGCTTTCTTAACGGCATGACCATCGGAATCCTTGTCTGGTTTATCGGACGCTTCCCACTCGAAGGTATGGGCAATAACTGGGCTTCCTCGCAGCTCGACATTGACTGGTGGGCCAACCAGAGCGGAACCCCATTAGGCGAGCTTGCGCTGCCCTACCTTTTTGTCTGCACTCTCCAGCTCTTCTC
This sequence comes from Corynebacterium sp. KPL4015, assembly GCF_040225725.1. Classification (NCBI taxonomy): domain Bacteria; kingdom Bacillati; phylum Actinomycetota; class Actinomycetes; order Mycobacteriales; family Corynebacteriaceae; genus Corynebacterium; species Corynebacterium sp. KPL4015. The sequence continues at coordinate 24,226 of NZ_JBEHGF010000010.1, forward strand.
AGTTGCCATCAAGCGCGGCAGCAAGCTCGAAGAGGAGGTTGAAGGCCTTGTCTGAGGAGCAAGAACCCCAGGTGATCTGCCACCTCGACCGGATAATGGAAGAGCGCGGTATTACCGGAGCGGCGCTCGCCAAAGAGGTAGGTATCACCCCAGTTAACCTGTCCGTTCTGAAGAATAATCGCGCCAAGGCCGTACGCTTTAACACCCTTGCAGCACTGTGTGCGGCACTGGACTGCCAGCCGGGCGATATCTTCGAAGTGGAATAGAAAACCTTGTCATTATGTTGGGTTTATGCAGTACTTTGACCTACGTCCACGGAAATCTATAGGAAGAATTCCTAATGGCTAACTAACTCGCCGCCGGCGTCTAGTACCGGCCGGCGATGTTTTTCTCGGCCTGGCCACCGCTTTTGGGCTTCGATGCGGAGAAAACTAGCGGAAATCCCGGGAGCCGCGCGAGAGGAAATCACCAAAGTCCAGCGGCTCGAGCTTATCCGCGACCACGCTTACCGCGCCGGTGGCGTTTTGCACGATGCCGCGGATGATAAGCGCGCGGGCGGTACGGGCGAGCACCTTCTGGCGGGACCACAGCCCGGGCGAGACCATCACGTTCATCAGTCCGGTTTCATCCTCCACTCCCAAAAAGGTCAGGCCGGAGGCGGTGCGCGGGCGCTGGCGGTGCGTAATGATGCCGGCGATGCGCACGCGGGTGCCATCGGGGACGTGGGGAAGGCGGGAGGAAGGCAGGACATCGCCAAGCGCGGCCCTGACTAACTCCATAGGCTGCTTATCGTGGGTGACGCCGGTGGCGGCGACATCGGTAGCCATCAGCTCGAACACCGACATGCCGGGCAGGTGCGGTGAGGCGAGCGCGGAGGTGCCGGGCAGCATGCCCTCGCGCTCGGTGGCGGCGACGCCAGCCTGCCAAAGCGCTTGGCGGCGCTCCAACCCCAAGCACTCCAGCGCCCCCGCCGTGGCCAGCGCCTCCACCTGCTCCACGCTAAGATCCGCCCGGCGCGACAGATCGGAGACGCTGCTAAAAGGCGCTGTGGCCTCCAAGCGCTCGGCGGCCTCATCCCCCAGCCCCTTGATGAGGTTGAGGCCCAACCGGATCTCGCCGGTGGGCAGCGCCCTGGCCTGCGCGCCGGAATCATTGATGCTCACCGGCAGCACGCGCACGCCGTGGCGCCGGGCATCCTGAATGAGCGACTGCGGCGAATAAAAGCCCATGGGCTGCGCGCGCAGCAAGCCCACGCAGAACTCCGCCGGGTAGTGGTGCTTGAACCACGCGGAAAAATACACCAGCGAGGCGAAGGACTGCGAGTGCGATTCCGGGAAACCGTAGGCGGCAAAGGCGGCGATCTTGGCCCAGAGCTTCTCCGCGACTTCACCGTCGATGCCGTTGGTGGCGCGCAGGCCCTCGAAAAAGCGGCTGCGCAGCGCGGCCATCTTGGCCGGTGAGCGCTTCGAACCCATGGCGCGGCGCAGGTCATCGGCCTCGGCGCCGGTAAAACCGGCGGCATCCACCGCAATCTGCATCAATTGCTCTTGAAAAAGCGGGATGCCCAGGGTTTTACCCAGCGATTTCTCCAGCACCGGGTGGTCATAGGTCACGGGCTCGAGGCTATCGCGCCGGCGCAGGTAGGGGTGCACGGAACCGCCCTGGATGGGGCCGGGGCGAATGAGCGCGACCTCCACCACAAGGTCGAAGAAACAGCGCGGTTTGAGCCGCGGCAGCGTGGCCAGCTGCGCGCGGGACTCCACTTGGAAGACGCCGACGGCATCAGCGCGGCAGAGCATGTCATAGACAGCGGGCTCGGCTAGGTCGAGTTCCCACAGGCGCACCTCGCGGCCGGTGGTGGTGCGCACGGCATCGATCATGTGGTGCAGCGCCTCCAGCATGCCGAGGCCCAGCAGGTCGAATTTCACCAGCCCGGCGGCGGCGCAATCGTCCTTATCCCATTGCAGCACGGAGCGGCCTTCCATGCGGGCCCATTCCATCGGCACCACGTCCGCGATTGGCCGGTCACATAAGACCATGCCGCCAGAGTGGATGCCGAGGTGGCGCGGCTGGTCGAGGAATTGCTCGGCGAGTAAGGAGACATCGGCAGGCGGCTCGGCTATGCCCTTCGACCACGCATCGGCCGAGCCCTGTGGGTAGCCCAGCGCGCGGGCGGCGTCGCGGGTAGCACCCTTGCGGCGGTAGGTAATGACGTTAGCCACCTGTGCGGCGCGGTCGCGGCCGTGGGTGCGATAGACGTATTGGATGACCTCCTCGCGCCGGCCGGATTCGATGTCGATGTCGATATCGGGCGGGCCATCGCGATCCGGCGACAGGAAGCGCTCGAAGAGCAGCTGCGCCGAAATGGGCTCGGCGTTGGTAATGCCCAGCGCGAAACAGACGGCGGAATTAGCTGCCGAGCCGCGCCCCTGACAGAGGATATTTTCCTGGCGGCAGAAATCCACCAGGTCGCAGACGATGAGGAAATAGCCCGGAAAGCCCAGCTGCTTGATGATGCCCAGCTCGTGCCGCATCTGCTTTTTCGCCTTGGCCTGTATTTCGGGCGGGCGCGAGGCATAGCGCTTTTTACCGCGCCGCCAGACCTCGTGTTCGAGCCAGCTCATCTCGGTATGCCCCTCTGGCACGACAAAGTCCGGCAGGTTGGGCGCGAGGGCACCCCAGGTAAAGGAGCACTCGCGGGCAAGGCGGACGGTTTCGGCGATAAGCTCGGGCCGGCCTGGAAGCAACTGGGCCATCTGTTCGCCGGAGCGCATCCAGCCTGCGCCCATCGGGTGGGCATCCGGTGCGGCTTCCTCTAAGGATTGGCGGTGCGCCAGGGCGCGTTTGGCAGCGGCGAGCCGTACCTGGTCGCGCGTCGCTGCCGCAGGTCGAGCGGTTGCGATGGCGCGGAGATTATTGTACTTATCCAGGAAACGGTGGTGATCCGCATCTTCGGGAGACATTGTGCACGCATATTCGAGAACTATGCTGTCTATTTTTATTCTTTCGAGAACGTGATCGATTTTTTGTATAGCCTCCCACCCCAGCAGGAAAAAGCACTCCCCTTCTAGCTCGCGCGCCACGGCGCCTAGGGGCGGGTAGGCAACGCCACCCTTCTCACCGGCATCCATCCGCGCGCGGGCGATAAGGCGCGAGAGACGGCGGTAACCTTCCGGGGTGCGCGCCAGCACGGTCACCGGGGCCTCCGCGAGGGAAAGCTCCGCGCCGTATATGGCCGAAAGTCCGGCCTTAGCTGCGGCTTCCGCGAATTTCATCAGGCCGTAGAAGCCATCCCGATCCACAACCGCCAGCCCCTCGAGGCCAAGCTCTAGGGCGCGGGCAACCAGCTCTTCCGGCTCGGCGGCACCGTCGAGAAAACTATAGGAGCTTACCGCGTGCAGCTCCGCAAAGGGCACGGCGGAGCGCCCGCGCTGGACAGGCTCATCGCCGCCGCCGAGGTGATGCACGGCGACGGGCACGGCGGTGTCCTTGCCGGATAGTATCCTTTCTAAACGCGACCACAGCAGCGCCTTTCCACCATTAAATTTCACCCTTCACAGGGTAATGTCGAATTAATGTTCTATACAACCCGTCACAATGAGACGCGTTCAATAGACAAAGCGGTTCGCTTATTGCTAGATTGCTAAACGGTCAATTTATTTAAACTCCTACATGTAAGGGGACCTCATGCAGATTCGTCGCGCAGCGGCCGCTACCGCCGCCGTTACCGTCGCCGCCACCAGCCTTGTGGCCTGCTCCTCCGACGCAGATGATGACAAGACCATCACCGTTGGCACCACCGATGATGCAAAGCAGGCCTGGGTTGCCTTTGAGCAAGAAGCCAAGGACGCCGGCTACGACATCGACATCAAGTCTTTCTCGGATTACAACACCCCGAACCAGGCCCTAAACCAGGGCGAGCTGGACACCAATAACTTCCAGCACCTGAAGTTCCTGGCCGAGTACAACCACGGCAATGGCACCAACCTGGTCCCCATCGTCGCCACCGAAATCGTGCCGCTGGCGCTGTTCTGGAAGGGCCACGACTCCCTCGATGGCATTGAGGGCGAAGAAGTTGCCATCCCGAATGACTCCACCAACCAGGGCCGCGCCATCAACGTGCTGGTCCAGGCTGGCCTTATCACCTTGAAGAAGGACGGGCTTATCACCCCAACGCCGCTGGACATCGATGAGAAGAAGTCCAAGGTCAAGGTCGTGCCGGTCGATGCAGCCCAGACCCCATCCGCGCACGGCGAGGGCACCCCGGCGATTATCAATAACTCCTTCCTGGAGCGCGCCGGCATCGACCCGGCCACCGCCGTCTTCCAGGATGACCCGAACTCCGAAGAGGCTGAGCCTTATATCAACGTCTTTGCCGTTCGCGAGGAAGACGCCGATAACGAGGACATCAAGAAGCTCGCCGAGCTGTGGCACTCCGATGCGGTACAAAAGGGCGTCGACGAGGACTCCGCAGGTACCTCCGTCGAGGTCGAGCGCACCCCAGAAGAACTCCAGGAAATCCTGGACAAGCTCGAAGCAGATTTGGACTAATCACCCTTGCCTTCTACCCCGCCGGTTTTCACCCCGGCGGGGTTTGGCACTTCCTCACTAAGGACGCAACCCGTGGCAGATTCCACCCAGAACGGCACTCGCATTGAGTTCCGCAATATCACCAAGGTCTTCCAACAGAAAAAGGCCGAGGTCAAAGCTCTTGACGATGTCTCCTTGACCGTCGATTCCGGCGAGATCATCGGCATCATCGGCTACTCCGGCGCCGGTAAATCCACCTTGGTCCGCATGATCAACGGCCTGGATACGCCCACCTCCGGCGAGCTGCTGCTCGATGGCCAGAATATCGTCGGCATGTCCGAAAAGAAGCTGCGCGGCATCCGCCGCAATATCGGCATGATCTTCCAGCAGTTTAACCTCATGAACTCCCGCACTGCGGCGGGCAATATTGAGTACCCGCTGCAGTTGCAGGGCATCGGCAAGCGCGAGCGCCAACAGCGCGTGCAGGAGCTGCTGGATTTCGTTGGCCTGGGAGATAAGGGGAAAAGCTACCCGGAACAGCTCTCGGGCGGCCAAAAGCAGCGCGTGGGCATCGCGCGCGCCCTGGCCACGAATCCTTCGCTGCTGCTTGCCGATGAAGCCACGTCCGCCCTCGACCCCACCACCACGCAAGAGGTCCTCGACCTGCTACGCCGGGTGAATAAGGAGCTCGGCATCACCATCGTGGTCATCACCCACGAAATGGAGGTCGTGCGCTCCATCGCGGATAAGGTTGCGGTGATGGAAAATGGCCACGTCGTGGAACAAGGCAGCGTCTACCAGGTCTTTTCCAATCCCCAGACCGCCGTGGCCGCCAAGTTCGTCGCTACCTCGCTGCGCAATGAGCCCGACGTGGTGGAAACCGATGACCTGCTCGTTCATGAAGGCCGCCTGTTTACCATCAACCTGACCGAGGAATCCGGCTTCTTCGGCGCCGCCGCCAAGCTGAAGGATGCGGGCGTATCCATCGCCGTCGTCCACGGCGGTATTACCACCTTGCAACAGCACTCCTTTGGCAAGCTCACCGTGCGCTTGAGCGGTGACGATGCCGCCATCGAAGAGTTCTACCGCGCCCTATCTGCCACCACTCAAATTGAGGAGATTGAACGATGAACGTCAACTATCTCGCCGCCGCCGACTGGGACCGCTTGGGCGGATCGCTTGTCGATGCCATCGTCGACACCCTCATCATGGTCTCGACCACCCTCGTCGTCGCCGGCATTTTGGGCCTGGGGCTCGGCATCTTGCTCTACACCGCCCGCCCGGGCGGCATCCTGCAAAATAAGGCCGTCTACCTGGTGGTCAACCTGCTGGTGAACTTCGTTCGCCCCATCCCGTTTATTATTTTGCTGGCGTTTGCGCAGCCACTCACCGTCGCCGTGATGGGCGGATCCATCGGCCGCGAACCGGCCACCTTCGTGATGGTCATCGCCGCCACGTTCTCCGTAGCGCGCGTGGTGGAACAAAACCTCGTGGCCATCGACCCAGGCGTTATCGAGGCCGCCCGCGCCATGGGTGCTTCACCGTGGAAGATCATTACCTCCGTGATTATCCCGGAGGCCCTCGGCCCGCTGATTCTGGGCTATACCTTCCTGTTTATCGCCATCGTGGATATGTCCGCCATGGCCGGCTACGTCGGCGGCGGCGGACTGGGTGACTTCGCCATCGTCTACGGCTACCGCGCCTTCGAGTGGGAAGTCACCGTCGTGGCCACGCTTATCATCATCGTGCTGGTGCAGGCAGCGCAGTTCTTTGGCAACTGGCTATCCTCCAAGGTTATGCGCCGCTAATAAGCTCCACATCCGTGGCCACAAGCGCCTTGCCGGTCTTGGGTGCGTCGCCGCAGGAAGAAACCACTCCTTCCACGGCGCGCTGCTCGAGCGTCACGCTCCACCGCCGGCCATCGGCATGCGTGACCACGGGGCCCTGCTTTTCGTCTTCTGCGTAGAGCTGGCCGTAGTAGAGGTCCTCAGAGGCATCGATAAGCTCGCGCGCTACCGCCAACTCCGCCACTTGGCCGCGCGGGCCGAAAATGCCGCGCCCGCGATTGACCGGGTAGAAATATTTCCCTTCCGCCGCCGCCGCAATCATCTGCGCGGCGGCTTCCTTATTCATCCGGCCAAAGGAATAGGCCCACGGCATGAGCATGACCGAGGGCGCGAAGCGGTGCCCCTTCGTGTGCGAGGTCTCCCACACCATATCCGGGTAATCCTCCACCAGCTCCGCGGCGAGCGGGCGCCCCTTCACGGCGCAGCACTTATCGCGCTTAGCATGGGTGCACACCAAAACCAGGGGCGTATCGAGGGTTCCTCCCCCATTGCGGCCCGGCGCGGAGAGATCCAGATCCAGAATCTTTTCCGGGCCGGTCAAAAGGACCAATTCCATCACGCCCTGCTCAGCCCACACCAGGTAACACCGGTGCATGGTGCCGATTTGGCGGCCATCGCGGCCGGGGCGGCGAATCAATTGCAGCCCGGCCTGGCCCTTGAGTTTTTTCTTCAGTTGGGCCGTGAGTTCTGGGCCAAAAGTATCGCCATCAAGCACGTCGCGCGACCAGCCGCCGGGCCACTCAAAGAGGACAAACACGGACTCTTTTTTCGCTGTGCCGGGCAGCGGTTCCACCTGGTAATCTGAACAGAAATCGGTCATGTACCCTAGCCTAACCCGTCTGCAACTCAGCTCACATATTTGGCAACAATTCGGTCAAGATCTGCCCCCAACGCTAGGCAGTAATTAATGGAAATTATACTCTAGTGGTCATGTATAAAGCCCGCCTCTCACTCCTGCTTGCCGCCGCAGCCCTCCTCACCGGCTGCAGCACCGAATCAGCGGATGACACCACCATGGCGGCCTCTGTGGGAAACTCGCACATCAACCCGCTGGGTGAGGCGGATATGAGCATGAAAACGCTGCGCCCAGAAGCCCCTTCGGAGCTCGTGGTGACCAAGGTACGCGTGGGCCAGCACGATGGTTTCGAGCGCGCCGTCTTCGAGCTCGAGGGCGAGGGTTCCCCAGGCTGGTTCGTGGATTACGCCGATAACCCCAAGCAGCAAGGCTCCGGCCAACCCATTAACTATGCCGGTGATACCGCGCTCAATGTCAATATCGATGGCGTGGTCTATCCGTTTGAGGCCGGCATTGACGAGCCGCGCATCGGCATCGTCGATGCCCCCGCCGGCGGCGTTATTACCCAAGTGGTCAACGGCCGCACCTATGAGGGCCGCAGCCAGTTTGTCATCGGTATGAACCAGCGCAAGCCTTATTCCGTGCAGGTGCTAGAAAATCCCACGCGCCTCGTGGTAGATATTCGCTCCTAATACGTCGCTTCCACGCGCCAGCGCCCCTCTGACCACACCAAGAGCCAGGCGCGCTGGCGTTGCTCCCGTTCAGCCTGGCCCACAATTTGTAGCCGCGCCGCGTGCTGCGGCTGTTCGGTCCACCACTGCGTATCCACCGGCCACGGCCCAGCCCAGCCGATAACGCGGTAGCGGTGCGCGCCCCACCCGAGTGCCACGGGCACAGAGGATAGGAGGGCCTCGGCGGTGACGATGACGTCCCGCGCGGCGGCATCGATAAGCCGAATGCGCGCGGCCGGGTGGTTCGGCCCGCCGCCTAGGCGGGCGGGAAGCGGCGCGGGGATCCTGCCTGGCCAGCTGCCCTGCGGCGTGGCATCGCGCTGCTCCCCATAGGGCACGTGCTCGATGCGCTCGGCCACCCCACGGCCACCGGCGGCCCGCGGCTGCAAGACGCGGTCTATGCCCAGCTGCGATTGCACGCGCGAAATCACCCGCTTGACCTGTTCCTGTGAGGCATCCCCGCCCCAGAGGCCATCGGCCTGCGGCCTAGCCACCTCCACCGGCTCAAGCACCAGCCGCACGATCGCGGCACCGTCCTTGCCGCTCGACCGCGCCGCCGTAAGCCACCCATCCAGCTGCCAGCGCACCCGGTCCGCGGTCGCCTGCTCCGTGAGCGCCTCATGAGTGCGCCATACCCGAGCCACGGTTTCGCCAGTAGCCAACTCCGCCACCACGCGCAGGCGCACGCACACCACTTCCGCCTCCGCCAACCGCACGTGCAGCTGCGCGGCCAGTTGCCGGGCCACGAACGCCGCCGCATCCACGCGTTCGATGGATTGCTCGCTGCTAACGGACAGGTCAGGCCGCGCCATTTCCGGGGATACTCGCCGGTCCGCCCGCGCGTGTGCTACCTCGTGCGCGCGTTTTCCCTGCTGCCCAAACCGGGTAACCACCTGCTTAAACGGCAGCTCCGCCACATCACCTAGCCGGCGCACACCCAATTTCTGCAGCTGGACCACAAATTCCGCAGAAAACCCCAGCGCGGCCTCCGCGGCTAAAACGCTCACGGGCTGGGCGGCCAAGAAATCCCGCGACTCGCCCTCCGGCAACACCGCGCCTACCCCGTGGTGCCGGGCCGCGATGATGGCCGTGGCAATCTCGTCTGCCACGCCGAGGGTGGAATCAAAACCGGCGTGCGCGGTGGCATCGGCAAGCATCTCCAGTGCTTCTGGCCCGTGATAGCGCAGCGCCGCGCCCGCATCCACGATGGCCAGGCCGGGCCGCAGCACCTCCACGGACGAGGCCACGGCATCAAGGCCCGCCGCAATCTCCGCAAAGGCCGCTCCATCCCTATCCGGGTTCGCCTCCACCACCTTTACCTCAGGACAAATCGCTTGGGCCTGGCGCAGGCGCATCCCGCGCCGAATGCCCGCCCGGCGCGCCGCACTATCGCAGACCAACACCGCGTGATTGCGCGCGATCAACACCGGCCCTGCCTGCCCAACCGCCTGGATGGGCCAATCCGGAAACCACACCGCAGCCGCCCTCATACGGCCGCCAACCTGCGGGGCTCGCCCATGGTAAGGCTCCCGCGTGCGGTGCCCTTTTTCGAGTCCACCGCAAGATCAATATCCACGCCGCGGATGCGCCCGCTGCCCTTGCCGATGCCCCGATACGTACTCACCTCCGCCCCAATGCGCACCGCGGTGCCCGGCAGCCGCGCACCCACGGTCAGCACCGCGGCCTGCCCGCCGCGGATCTTCGCCCACACCGGCCGCGCCTTGGCCAGGCTCAGCTCGCCGGGCGGGCCGTGGTGGATGATAAGGTCCATGCCCTCTGCCAGCACGCTGGTTACCGCCCATGCCTCCAGGCCCGGATCGGGGACGGTGACCACGTTGTTGAGCTGCCCCATTTCGGCAACTTGTGCGAGAGAAAGATCCGGCCACCCCACTAGCCCCACATGACCCCCGTGGGCCGTAAGATGGCAGATAAGCTCCACCACGAGCGCGGGACACTCCGCGCACGAGACCACCTTCCGCCGGGCGAGCCCACCTGCGGGAAGTAGCCGCGCCAGCTGGGGAACGGTATCTACCAGCTCGTCTTCGTCTTCCTGCTCCATCGCCTGCATGCGGGCGCGCAGCACCGCAACGCGGTCGGACCTATCCAGCCCTGCCACCGCTTTTTCTAGGCGAACGTTCGTTTGACTCACCCACACAGTATGAACCCTCAACCGGACACATGCAACTGTATGTTCGAATGGTAGTCTTAAGCGCATGAACCTGAACGAGGCCTACGGTGCTATGCGCGAGAATCCAACCCCCATCCCCACCCCGCCGTGGGTGCGCCTCGGATCCTCCATCCTGATCGGCGCCACCGTCGCGCTACTGACCACCCGCACCCATTTCTTCGCCACCCTATCTGGGGCCGCGGTCTGCCTCGTGGCGGCATTCGTCTTGGTCTTTGCCCACCCCTACCGCCGCGAGATGCGCTCCTATGCTGACCGGCACGATGCCGATCTCATCCCCACCATCGCGCAGCTAGTACCGCTGATGATTCTATGGCTTCTCATCATGCTCGCGCCCATCCTGGGCCTGCCCGCGTGGGGCTCGGCGCTGGTGTGGGTTGCGGTCTCATGCATCAGTTTTATCGCCTTCCCCCACGTGGATGGCACGCGCCGGCTGGCCTTTGTCTAATCCATGCGACACTGCGGGGACTTCTCCACAGGATTTCCCCGGGTTTTCGCGCTGCGGATCCGGGTTATCCACAGTTTGTGCCCTTGCGGTTGCCCTAACGATTGAGCGCGGGCTAACACCGCCCTAGCGTAGGCGGCATGAACGCACTCGAGACCTACCTCACCGCCCTCGCGCCCGGTATGGACATCATCGCCGCGTGCCGCGGGCTCTCTGGGGCTGAGCTTATGGAGCGCGGCGCGCCCGATACCATCGCCGCCGACCTGCTCCTTCTGTGCGAAAGCTACTACGGCCACACCGCCTTTAGCCGGATGCAGCGCCGCGCCATTGCCGATGCCCGCACCAACGCCCACCCCATTTCCCTCCTGGCCGGCATCGAGCGCGTAGTTAATCGCGCGCCCAGCAAGAAACAGGCGTGGGAGCTGCGTGCGGAATGCTGTGCGATGTCTGCGGAGATGAGCGTTATCATCAAACACGCTCGGCGCCGGGTGCGCGAGATGAAAAAGTCCACGGTCAGCCCCGGCGTGCGCACGTACCGGCGGCCCAATGACTACTGGACGCTTGCCATTACGGGGACCTCTCGCTTCATCGCGGATCTGCAGGGCGCGATTACGGCCACTGATAAAAAGCCGCTGCAGGCGGTGGAAGATATCTTCTTCGGCGCCGGCAGCGCCGCGCGCTCCACGGTGGTAACCAACGCCGTCGTGCCGCTGGAGAAATTCATTCGCATCCGCGATGGCCACGGCGATGACGTGCAGCTCGATCTCACCAACGGTGCGACCATGTCCGGTACCGAGTACTTGCGCCGCGTGCTTAACGATGCCGGCTATTCCGCCCCCGGCCCCAGCCCCAACGGCAATGGCGACGGCGACGCCAACGGCAGCGGCAGCGGGGACGGCGAAACGGGTTATGTCACCCTCGTGCATCCGGTAGAAGGGCCGGTCAACCTCTACCGCACGGCGCGCGTGGCCACCGATAAACAAAGAATGATGGCGGCCGCGGAAAATCCACGCTGCGCCTGGCCCGGGTGCAACCAACCGACAGATCTATCCCAGGTCCACCACCTGACGGCCTGGAGTCGCGGCGGGGAGACCAATATGAAAAACCTCGTCGTGTGCTGTGCTTACCATAACGGCATCAACGACGACGACCCCAATGCCCCGCCCCGGCGCGGGCGGCTAGAAAGAGTGGGCGGTCGCATCGTCTGGCGGCCACCCGTAACACCCCGCAACTAGCCGCAGGTATGCGAAAAGGCGCTCAAGTACTGAGCGCCTTCTACGCATGCCGTTTTGTGGGTTTTACTCCCACTCGATGGTTCCCGGTGGCTTGGAGGTGCAATCCAAGACCACGCGGTTGACGTCCTTGACCTCGTTGGTGATACGGGTGGAGATCTTCTCTAGCACGTCATACGGCAAGCGGGTCCAGTCCGCGGTCATGGCGTCCTCGGAAGATACTGGGCGCAGCACGATGGGGTGGCCGTAGGTGCGGCCATCGCCTTGGACGCCGACGGAGCGGACATCGGCAAGCAGCACGACCGGGCACTGCCAAATCTGCTCATCCAAGCCGGCATTGGTCAGCTCGGTGCGGGCAATAAGATCCGCCTGGCGCAGAGTCTCGAGGCGCTCCTCGGTAACCTCGCCGATGATGCGGATGCCTAGGCCCGGGCCCGGGAAGGGTTGACGGCCGACGATCTCTTCCGGCAGGCCCAACTCGCGACCCACCGCGCGCACCTCGTCCTTAAAGAGCAAGCGCAGCGGCTCGACGAGCTCGAACTCGACGTCATCCGGGAGGCCGCCAACGTTGTGATGCGACTTAATATTGGCGGTGCCATCGCCGCCGCCGGATTCAACGACATCCGGGTACAAGGTGCCCTGGACGAGGTAATCGACGGTGGAGCCGGCGGGGGCATCGTCAAGCACACCGGCCACGGCGCGCTCAAAGGAGCGAATGAACTCCGCGCCGATAGCCTTGCGCTTTTCCTCGGGGTCGCTCACGCCAGCGAGCTTCTGCAGGAAGGCCGAACGCTCGTCGGCGGTAACCAGCTTGGCGCCGGTCGAGGCCACGAAGTCCGTTTCAACCTGCTCGCGCTCACCCGCGCGCAGCAGGCCATGATCGACGAATACACAGGTCAGGCGATCGCCAATGGCGCGCTGCACCAAAGCTGCAGCGACCGCAGAGTCCACGCCACCAGACAGGCCGCAAATAGCGCGGCCTTCCTCGCCTACTTGGGTGCGGATATCCGCGATGAGCTGCTCGGCGATATTATCGGCGGTCCAGTTTTGCTCCAGACCGGCGATCTCCGTGAGGAAGCGGGTGAGCACTTCTTGGCCGTGGGGCGAGTGCAACACCTCTGGGTGGTACTGCACGCCGGCCATCTGCTTGGCCGGGCACTCCATCGCGGCGACGGGGGCGCCGGCGGAGGTAGCGGTTACGTCGAAACCCTCGGGGGCGGCGGAGACGGCATCGCCGTGGGACATCCACACCTTGTGCGTGGGCTCGAGGCCCTCGTGCAGGATGCCACCCTTGACGTCGATATCGGTGCGGCCGTATTCACGCTCACCGGTAGACGATACGGTACCGCCGAGGATGTGGTTCATGGCCTGGAATCCGTAGCAAATGCCGAAGACCGGAACGCCAAGCTCCAGCAGCTCAGGCTTGAGCGCTGGGGCACCATCGGCATAGACGGACGACGGGCCGCCGGACAAAATAAGCGCGGCGGGGTCTTTAGCTTTGATTTCCTCGATAGAGGCGGAGTTGGAAACAACCTCGGAGTAGATTTTGGCCTCGCGCACGCGGCGGGCAATGAGCTGCGCGTACTGAGCGCCAAAGTCCACGACGAGGACTGGGCGCGGGGTAGTATTTGGCTTAGTCACGCCCCATAGTCTAGCCCATAGGCCCCGCGGCCTAGGAAGCGCTTGCCCATGTAGCGCATTGCGGCGGCTTTCGCGCCGTGGTGGCGCGGGGCGCGCAAGCGAATCGGGGTGCGCAAGGGCCCCTCTTGCGCAGCAGCGCGGCTGCGCGAGATGAAGCGATTCGGGGCGTGCGGCGCGGGCTTGCACGGTGCGAGGCGCGCCGCACGCTACTTAGTAGCGAACCGCGAGCTCGACCTTCTGGAAGGACTTCAGGTCGGTGTACCCGCACTTTGCGAGGGCACGCCGCAGCGCACCCACAAGGTTGGTGCGGCCGAATGGTTCGCTGGATGGGCCGTGCAGCACGGTTTCCAGGCTCGGCGCAGCTGCGGGCTCAGCGTCGCCTGCGGTAAGGAAATCCACATCGAGGTCGGTATCGACCCCGGCGAACTGCGCGTATCCGCGCGGGAACCGCGGGTGGCCTGCTGTAGCCGGCCAATACCATCCCCTACCGCCTGCCTCACGGGCCTGGGCAAGAAGGGGGCCGAGCGCAACACTATCGGCGCCGCAGGCGAAGGCCTTGGCGATGGTCCCGGAGTTATCGAATTCCGCATCCGCAATGATGTGCACGTAGCGGCCCTCAGTCTCGTCGAGGTAGTCGCGGCGGGCCGCGGCGGCATCGGCAATGGCGGTGGCCATGGCGGTATCGATGCCGACGGTTTCCGCGTTGGTCGTTACGCCCGCGCCCACGATGACGCCGGCCGCCCCGGTGCGCATTAGGTGCAGCGCCGTGGTGTAGTCCGCCACGCCACCGGCGATGACGGGTACTTCGAGCGAGCCGATAAATTCCTTCAGGTTCAGCGGCTCGCCGCCGGTGGCGACGTGCTCTGCTGACAGCAAAGTGCCCTGAATGAACAGTAGCTCGGCTCCGGCGGCAATGGCCTTCGGCGCCATCTCGCGGGCGTTTTGGGGCGAAACGCGCACGGCGACGGTCACACCGGACTCGCGCACTTGGGCAATGCGGGAGGCAAGGAGGGCATCGTCAAGCGGGGCGGCGTGCAACTCCTGAATGGTGGAGTTATCGCCCGGCTGGGAATAGATGCGCGCCAACGCACCCTCGAGGTCCTCGTGGCGGCCCCACAGGCCTTCGGCATTGATGACGCCGAGCCCGCCCTGCTTGCCCATCTCGATGATGAACTCGGGCGTGGCGAGCGCATCGGTGGGGTGCGAAACGAAGGGGGTATCGAAGGTATAGGCATCGATATTCCAGGTGGTATCCACGTCCTTGGACGAGCGCGTGCGGCGCTGGGGAACGATGGAGACCTGGTCTAAATCAAAGGTGCGGCGGGCCTCGCGGCCGATGCCGATTTCGGCGTATTCACGCATGTTTGTCCTAGCGGTAGTTCGGGGCTTCGGCGATTTGCTGCAGGTGGTGCGGGTGGGATTCCTTCAGGCCCGCGGCAGTAATCTGGACAAATCGCTTGGTCTTGAGCTCATCTAAGGTGGCCGAGCCGGTATAGCCCATGGCCGCGCGCAGGCCGCCGATGATTTGGTGCACGATGGCATCGATCTCACCGCGGAAGGGCACGCGACCCTCCACGCCTTCTGGCACCAGCTTGTCCTCGCTGCGTACGTCGGCCTGGAAGTAGCGGTCCTTGGAGTAGGAACGCTTTTCGCCGGAAAGCCCGCGACCCTGCATGGCGCCCATGGAACCCATGCCGCGGTAGCGCTTGTACTGCTTGCCCTGGTACACCACGATGTCACCGGGCGCCTCAGTGGTGCCGGCGAACATGGAGCCCAGCATGACGGTATCGGCACCGGCGGCCAGCGCCTTGGCGATGTCACCGGAGTACTGCATGCCGCCATCGCCGATGACCGGCACGCCCGCGGGGGCGGCGACGGCTGCGGCCTCCATCAGCGCGGTGATCTGCGGCGCGCCGACGCCGGCGACGACGCGGGTGGTGCAGATGGAGCCCGGGCCGATGCCGACCTTGATGGCGTCCGCGCCGGCGTCGATCATCGCCTGGGCGGCCTCGCGGGTGGCGAGGTTGCCGCCAATGACATCGACCTTGTCGCCAAAGTCCTTCTTCACGCGGGAGACCATTTCGAGCACGCGGTTATTGTGTGCGTGGGCGGAGTCGACGACGAGGGCGTCAACGCCGGCATCGACAAGCGCGGCGGCGCGCTGATAGGACTCCTCGCCGGTACCAATGCCCGCGGCAACCAACAGACGGCCGGAAGCATCCTTGGAGGCGTTGGGGTACTGCTCGGATTTGACGAAGTCCTTGACGGTGATAAGGCCAATGAGCTTGTTATTTGCATCAACAATCGGCAGCTTTTCTACCTTATTGGCCGACAGCAGCTCTAGGGCCTCGTCCTTGGACACGCCCTCGCGCGCGACGACGAGCGGCATCGCGGTCATGACATCGCTGACTTTGCGGTCAAAGTCCGGCTCAAAACGCATATCGCGGTTGGTGCAAATGCCCAGCAAGGTGCCGTCCTCATCCACGACCGGCAGGCCGGAAATGCGGAAGCGGGCGCACAGGGCGTCGACCTCGCCAATAGTCATCTCGGGGCGGGCGGTGACCGGGTCCGTGACCATGCCGGACTCGGAGCGTTTGACGATTTCTACCTGCTCGGCCTGCGCTTCCGCAGAAAGGTTGCGGTGCAGCACGCCGATGCCGCCCTGGCGCGCCATGGCGATGGCCATGCGGGCCTCGGTCACGGTATCCATCGCTGCGGATGCCAGCGGGACGCCCAGGCGAATATTGCGGGTAAATTGCGCGCCGGTATCGACCTCGGAGGGCACGATATTGGACTCGGCGGGCAAAAGAAGCACGTCATCAAAGGTCAAGCCGCGCAGGGCTACCTTGTTCGGGTCATCTCCACCAGTGTGAATAGGGTAATCGCTCATCGAGGTATCTCCTTAAACAGGTTCAGCGGCTACCCCAACTGTAGTGCGTGCCCGGCCAAGGACACCATTCAGGCTAGGGGTTAATTGCCTTAAGCGGGCAAGTTCAATAGGCTCGCAGGCGTGAACTTCTTCGCCAATATGCCCCGCGATCCTTTTGCAGACGATCCGAATGACCCTGCGTCCTTCCTGGAGGAGGACGAGCAGGTCATGCCGCTTTCCGATGAAGACCGCCTCGCCCTCATCCACGATCTCGCTCGGGTAGAGATATTCGCAAGTGTGCTCGGCCCACGCGGGATCGATGGCATCTTCTTCTTGTGTGAAGACTGCCAGGAAAACCACTTCTACGAGTGGGACATTATGGCCGCCAATATGCGCGCCACGCTGGCGGGCGAGCTCGCCCCAGTGCACGAACCGGGGGCAGAGCCCGACCCGCGCCGCTACGTGCCGTGGGACTACGCGCTGGGCTACGTCGACGGCCTAGAAAACCGCTAGGGCGTGTAAGTCACCGCCCTCGTTATTACTCGGCGCCCGCCCCCAACTGAATGGTTGTGGTGGGTGCTTCTTCGGGCTCGCGCGTCTCCGGCTGCGGATTCGCCGGCGCCTGCTCCGTTACCACCACGGTTGAGGTCTCGTACTGCGTTTCCGTTACGGTTTTTGGTGCTGGCTCGGGGTTATCCTGCGGCTTTTGGCCCGGCGCGGTCTCAGTAGCAGTTTCCGTCACGGTTTTCGTCTTCGGACGGGCAGGACGCTTCTTTTCGGCTTCCTCTTTGGCAGCGATGGCATTTTCTTCTTTGCCCTCAGCCTCTTCAAGCTTGGAGCGGGCTTCCTTCATAAGCTCGCGCGCGCCTTCGAAATCTCCCTCTGCCGCGCGGGATTCCATCTCATCTAAGGTGCCGGCCAGCT
Organism: Corynebacterium sp. KPL4015; assembly: GCF_040225725.1. Taxonomy (NCBI): domain Bacteria; kingdom Bacillati; phylum Actinomycetota; class Actinomycetes; order Mycobacteriales; family Corynebacteriaceae; genus Corynebacterium; species Corynebacterium sp. KPL4015. The sequence goes on from NZ_JBEHGF010000010.1 coordinate 41,426, forward strand.
CCACGTTGCGGGTCTCATCCGGCCTATCAAACACGCCAGAATTAACCATGACCCCGCCCGCACCGGCGAGGATGACGGTGGCGGCGGCCGCGCCGATAAGTCCGTGCATCACGGGGCGATTGCGCCGACGAGACCGCGCCTTATCGAGACTAATGACTTCTGGTTCTTCCTCTGCCCCGTCCACGCGCGGGGCTGGCGGCATCTGCTTATCGATGTCCCCCTTCAGCCCTAGCAACAACCCAGCGAGCTCATCGCTGCCGTTGGAGGGGTCTTTGCCCTGCGACAGCTCGGTGAGGAATGCATCATCATCTACCAAGGGCTGGAGCTGCTCCGTCAGGTCATCGTTATTCTTTTTGGAGTGTTTGGAGGCCATGATGGTTTCTGTCCCTCCTTCCTTTCTGAAGGTTTACGCGTGTCTCTAGAGCGGGGTTGTGGCTTTAGCCCTCAGTGGCTAGTTGTTGCCCAAGGGCCTTTCGCAATTGTGCGAGAGCTCGGTGTTGTGCGACGCGAACCGCACCCGGGGTAGACCCCACGATATCGGCGGTTTCTTCTGCCGAAAGACCAACGAACACGCGCAAAATAACGATGTTTTTTGCCTTGTCACTTAAGGTATCGAGCAACGCGCGCATTCTGTTACTACCGTCATTTTCCAGCGCCCATTCCTCGGGAGTCGCCTCGTTCGCGGTGCTTTCTGGAAGCTCTTCGGTGGGTGTAGAGCGGTCGCGACCCATGGCGCGGTGGGCATCGGTGACCTTATTAAAAGCGATGCCGTAGACATAGGCCATAAACGGCCGGCCTTTATCTTCATAGGAATCGATAGAGGTAGCGACGGCGAGGCAGATTTCTTGGGTCACGTCTTCCGCAGTGGGCTGGCGCCCGCCACCGATGCGCGCGCGGCAATAACGCAGCACCTGCGGATGAATAATTTGCAGGATAGATTGCAGTGCGCGGCGGCTACCACCAGCGGCCAGCGGAACGAGATCCGCTAGCTCTTTATCCTTATCGCTCACGAGTGTACCCTCTGCAGACTATTAAATCGATATTCAACCATATTTCCTCTGGGGCAGGGAGCGCAAAGGGACAACTGCGTTGCACACCTCCGCCTCGGCACTGCCCTTGCTTGGCGATGCCCCAGCAAGGAAAAACACCACCAAGAAACCCGCGCCCAGCGGTTGTACCTGCTTTGAAGGCGGGTTTATGGCCCCTGCACAATAGAAAGAGGAAAATTCATAATTCGTTAACCTTAGTCATTATTGCAGGTAAATGGGCGCTAACGAGTCCCATAAATAGATACAATACCTAGAAGTTAAATACTAGTAACCCTTTGTTTACCAAGACGCGACACACTACAAATCGTTGCGGTTCGCGGATGACTCTCCACCGGCCGCCAGCGTAAGAATTCTCGTCCTGTTATAAGGAGATTAAGAAACGTGTCTCAGTCCAAGTCTCTTCTCGGACCTACTGCAGATGTATGGGATTGGCAGTTGCAAGGTGCGTGCCGCGGTGAAAACTCGGACGTTTTTTACCATCCAGACGGAGAGCGTGGCCGAGCCCGCGCCCAGCGCGAAAACCGCGCCAAGGCCATCTGCAATTCCTGCCCGGTTATCGAGCTGTGCCGCGAGCACGCCCTGCGTTCAGCCGAACCGTATGGCGTCTGGGGCGGCATGAGCGAGTCTGAGCGCGTGGTGGCGCTGCGCAAGCGTCGCCGCACAACGGTCAACGTTTAACCCAAAATTAAAGTTAGCGCGCAAAGTCCACACACCGCGTTCGCGGCGGGCGGGAGTCCGGGGTTCCGAATTAGCCCTGCGTAGCAAGCGCCTGCTGCAAATAACGCCCCGTGAGGGACGCCTTCGAGCCCGCTAAGCCCTGGGGTGTGCCGCTAAAGACGAGGCAGCCTCCGGCTGAGGAGGAACCCTAAGCTTGGCACCTTTTGTGAACTAGCCTCTCCCCTGCCGCCGCTGGCGGCTAAAAAGGTCTACCGTGGCATCGCACGGGTTATGTTCCCGCGTGCTTTACGTATAAGCCAGAAGCCCGCCGCAAGCCTCCCCAATAAGACGGGGAAGGTGCGGCGGGCTCTGAGCTAAATACAGCGCAGGAATTAGTGGTGGTGATGGCCGTGGCCGTGATCGGCCTCAGCGTTGTCTTCTTCCTGCGGCTTTTCCACAACGGATGCCTCGGTGGTAAGAACCATGCGGGCAACGGAGGTGGCATTGACCACTGCGGAGTGGGTGACCTTCACGGGATCGATGATCCCGTTATCGATAAGGTTGCCGTACTCCAGGGAGTTGGCGTTAAAGCCTTCACCGTTGGCCATCTCAGATACGCGGGAGACAATGACGGAGCCATCGAGGCCTGCGTTTTCTGCGATCCAGAATGCCGGGCGGGTCAGGGCGCGGGCGACGGCGAGAACGCCGACCTTAGCCTCGCCCTCGAAGTCCTGGGCAAAGGACTCGAGTTCCTTGGAGATCTGCACCAGCACGGAGCCGCCGCCGGCGATGACGCCTTCTTCCACGGCCGCGCGGGCGGCGTTGATGGCGTCCTCGACGCGCAGCTTGCGCTCGTTGACCTCGGTCTCGGTTGCGGCACCGACGCGGATAACGGCGACGCCGCCGGAGAGCTTGGCCAAGCGCTCCTCGAGCTTTTCCTTATCCCAGGTGGAATCGGTGCGGGCGATTTCGCCGCGGATCTGTTCACGGCGATCGTCGAGGGCTGCGGCGCTGCCGCCGCCATCGACAAGCACGGTGTCTTCCTTGGTGATGGTCACGCGGCGTGCGGAACCCAGCACCTCGAGGCCGACCTCGTTCAGGTTGACGCCCACCTCAGGGTCCACCACGGTGGCGCCGGTAACCACGGCCAGGTCATCCATGAAGCCCTTACGGCGCTCGCCAAAGTACGGTGCCTTTACGGCAGCAACCTTCAGGACCTTGCGGATGGAGTTGACCACGAGCGCCTGCAGCGGCTCGCCCTCGACGTCTTCCGCGATGATGAGGGTCGGGCGGTTGGTTTCTGCAATCTTTTCCAGCAGCGGCAAGAAGTCCGGCAGGGAAGAAATCTTGTTGCGGACGAGCAAAATGGCGGCATCGTCAAGCACGGCGTGGTTGGTCTCTTCCTCCGTAGCGAAGTACGGGGAAAGGTAGCCCTTGTCAAAGGAAATACCTTCGGTGACATCCACGGTGGAGTCCATGGTCTGGGACTCCTCGACGGTGACGACGCCGTCCTTGCCCACCTTTTCCATGGCGCCGGCCACCATCTCGCCGACCTCCGGATCGCGGGAGGACACGGTAGCTACCTGCGCGATTTCGGAGGCGGAGTTAACCGGGGTGGCGCGTGCCTTAAGCTCCTCGACGGCCTTTTCCGCCGCTGCGGAGATGCCGCGGTTGAGCTCAATCGGGTTAGCGCCGGCTGCAACGTTGCGCAGGCCCTCAAAGATGAGCGCCTGGGCCAGCAAGGTCGCGGTGGTGGTGCCGTCGCCGGCGATGTCGTTGGTCTTGACCGCTACGGACTTAACCAGCTGGGCGCCGAGGTTCTCGAAGGGCTCCTCGACATCGATATCGCGGGCGATGGTCACGCCGTCATTGGTAACGGTCGGGCCACCGAAGGCCTTGGACAAGACGACGTTGCGGCCGCGCGGGCCGAGGGTGACCTTGACGGCATCAGCCAGCGTATCGACGCCGCGCTGAATTCCCTCGCGGGCTTCTTGGTCGAATGCAATAAGCTTTGCCATAAGTAGTTCCTACTTCTCGATGATGGCGAGGATGTCGCGCTGGCTCAGCAGCAAGTACTCTTCGCCGTCGTACTTCAGCTCGGTGCCGCCGTAGCGGGAGAAGACAACGGTGTCGCCTTCCTTAACGTCCATGGGGATGCGGTCATCGTCATCTTCCCAGCGGCCCGGGCCGACGGCGATAACGGTTGCTTCCTGCGGCTTTTCCTTTGCGGAGTCCGGGATAACCAGGCCGGATGCGGTGGTGGATTCTGCTTCTACGATCTGTACGAGGACGCGGTCCTCAAGCGGCTTAATAGTTGCCATGATGTTTCCTCCGTATTGTTCGTTTGCGCACCTTAATGGCGCGCGCGTGCCGGTTGTGGATGTCCAGCACAGCCGTCGTCGCGGGTGAACAACTGTGGGTCAAACAACCTGATTAGCACTCTACCCTCGTGACTGCTAACCCTCAACAACGACGCGACCCCCGTTGCTGGGCCGCGCTACGGCGCCAAGTGCGTCAGGGACACCACGCGTACCCCGCTCGGATGCCGAAAGCTCAGGTTTCCTCCCGTCACGATCATCAAGACGGGCGGGACCTCCCATTCAAAGCGTTCTGCGAAGGCCTGCAAATTGCTTACCGCCTTCTCAATGATCTCTTGGCTTTGCCCCAATTTAATTTCTACGAAAACGGTCCTGCCCGCCAGCTCAAATACCGCATCCACTTCCAACCCAGAGGCATCACGGGCGTGAAAAATACGCTTCCCGCTTAGCACTGCCAGGTCATGGACAACTTGGGATTCAAAAAGCTGCCCGACAAAGGCAAGGTTGCGCAGCAACTTGTCTGGGGACGCGTCCACGGCAGCAGCCGCCAACGCCGGATCCGCCAGATGCCTCTTCGGTGCCGTTCGCAGGCTAGCCCGGGAGCGAAGATGGGAGGACCATGCCAATTGTTCTTCCACGATGAAGATGCGCTGCAACGCAGCAAGGTACTCGCTGACCGTAGCCCTTTGCGCGCCAATATCGGTAGCAATAGAAGAAATGGACTGTTCTGTGGCTACCCCACGGGCAAGCGAACGAATAAGTGTCGTTACTTTTACCGGATCCCTTCGCACACCATCGGCGGCATTGATATCCACGTGGGCCACAGTATCGATATAACTGCGCAGATTCTCCTGCGCCGCCTCAACGGAAAAATTCCGGTTTGCGGGCCAGCCTCCGTGCGCCATGCGCTCGATAATCCCTGCAACATCTACAACCGTCTCCCCATTCGACTGGGGGGATTCCTGAGCTACCAATTCGGCTAATGATACTGCGCCATTAGAATGCCCCGACTCATAAAAACTGAAGGTCTTCATCCGCAGCCTGGCTATGCGCCCCGCACCCGAGTGTCTGGATTGTTCCTCCATTGGCGCAGTCGACCCAGTAAGAATGAACTGCCCAGGCGCTTGCCGACGGTCAATCTCATGCCGCACCAAGTTCCACAACTGCGGTTTTTCTTGCCACTCATCAAAAACTCGCGGCGTATCCCCCTCCAACGCCAAATCCGGAACGGTGCTGAGCTGCATGTCGAGATTTAAATCCGTATCCACTTGGACGAGACTGCCCGCAATTTGCCGTGCGGTCGCGGATTTCCCACAGCCCTTTGGGCCTTCTATCAACACTCCACCGGATCGCTGCAGGACTCCATGAAGCCGCGAATCCTCTACTCGCGGGAGATAAACATAGCCTTCTTGACCAGTCATTTTAAACCCATCCATCAGTTTGAGCGCGTTTTACCCATCAGAATATCAGAGTTTTGCCCATCAGTTTGAGCGCGTTTTACCCATCAGAATATCGGCGATTCATCCATCAGTTTGTGCGGATCTGGGCGGTTGAGCGCAGAAATCCCGCGAGAATGAGCTTGACGGCGCACAGCGCGAGAAACATGGCGCCAAAAATTAGGCCGAACGGCGCCCACCACACCCCGGCGAGGCCCTCCCACAGCGCGCCCATCCCGGAATGAGAATCGGGATGCAGCAGCTGGTTGAGCAGCATCACTACCGTTGCGCTCAAGGCAATGACTATCGCCGCAGCGGTAACGGTCAGGCAAAAGGCCTCTCCCACCTGCACCCGTGCCCACGCCGCCGGTGAGGCGCCGGCCAACCGCAGGCCGCGTACATCGCTAGCGATGCGCGAGCGCATAATGAGTGAGGTCAACACCGCACCAACGATGCTCGGGGCAACGACTGGGCCGAGAAATGCCGCGAAGACTCGCCCCGATGACAAGGTATCGAGGCTTTCCGTACCTTTGAGCATCATCACCCCAGAGCCCACTGCAACGATCAGGCCACCGAGCAATACCCACGGCACGATATGAGGCACTGAGAAGCGGCGGCGCACCCGCACATTGGCCCCGGCGATGCCGCACAGGCGCGTCCATTGGTCCAGGGCGGGCATAAGCCACGGCGTCATGAGTGCCACCAGGATGACCAGCCCCATGGAAGCGGCGAGGCTATCGCCAGGATCTTCTATCTGCAGGCAGCCGTACACGGCACCGCCTACCAAGCCTGCGGCCACGAGGCAGCGCAGCACCACCCACACCGGGCGCGATTCCACCCGCGGGCGAAAGACCCGGCGCAGCGGTATGAGGGCACCGCAAACCGCCGATGCCACACACACGGACACGGCGATGCGGATGACCAGCGGGGTAATGGCCAATTCCGGCATGGGAATCCCGTCGCTGCGAAAGGCCGCGGCCATGGGCTCGACAAACAGGCGCGCCGGGAAGGTCCCGATGAGCGCCGCGATAGCGCTTACGGCACTGACCTGCCCCACGATGAAGCTATTGATCATCCACCCGGGCATGCCAATCATGCGCCACGAGCGGTAGACGGGTTCGCGTTCCTCAATGATCAGCCGCATCTGCGACAGCGTAATCAACACGACGGCGCAGACCGCCATGCCCAGCACGGTACCACCGAGAGGCCCCGTGGGATCATCGTCCGCGTCCGAGGTGGCTACCAGCATCGATACCGCCAGTGCACACGCGGCCGATGAGACCACCATGGTCAGCGCAACGGCAAGCCAGGATAGCCAATTGCTTTGTAAATCCTTAAGCCACACCAGCATGGTTGGCCTCCTGGAGCTCGATAATGCGGTCGGCGGCCTCCGCGGCAAGGTGCGAGTGGGTCACCATGACCACCGCGGCCCCACCCCGTGCGGCGGTGCGGAGATGGGTAAGGACGAGCTCGGCGGTGGCATCGTCAAGCGCGCCCGTGGGCTCATCAGCAAAGATATACGGCGCACCGGCCAGCAAGGCGCGGGCCACGGCAACGCGCTGCTGCTGGCCGCCGGAAAGCTGCGCGGGCAGTCGGCGCTCAAGCCCGTCAAGCCCCAGAGACGCAAAGGTCTTCTGCACCTCGTCGCGGGTGCAGCGCCGGCCAGAAAAGTGCGCGGTCAACGTGGCATTTTTGCGGGCGTTGAGCGATTCCAGCAGGTTATAGTCCTGGAATACGAAGGCGCGCTCCGTGCGGCCCGGCGCATTGACCGTGCCGGAGCTGGGCTTATCCAGCCCGGAGAGCAGGTTCAACAGCGTGGTCTTGCCGCTACCGGATGGCCCCATAATCGCGACAAATTCCCCCGGCTCGATGCTTAAGTTCACCTCGGCGAGTGCGGGATGGGTGCCGTAGCGCTTGCTCAGATTCTGTGCTTTTAACATGCCTCCCATTCCACCGGCCGCATCCCGCACGCGCGATGGGGATAGCTGCCCAGAAAATGGTGGAGCTAACTCTACTGCCACTACCCCGGCGCGGCGGCTAGGCTGAACGGATATGCGAACTGTCAAGGCCAATGGGTGGAGCCTCGTCCTCGGTGTGCTCGCGCTTCCGGGACTGGTGGTCTCCGTACTCATGCTGCCGTGGATTCCGCTGGTAGCCCGCGCTGCGGAGTTTATCGGCCGCTGTGGTGCGAGGTGGATGGGCGTTGATATTCCCCCGCGGCGGGCCAACCGTTGGTTTGATTGGCAGCAGTTTTATCACCTCCTACTGCAGCTTCTTATTTGCGTGGCCTGCTTTGCCAACTGGGTCTTTGTCGGTTTTGTCGCGGGCGTACTGGTTATCGCGCCGTTTATTCCGCAGGCCGAGTTCAACGTCGGCGAGTGGACCACCGATAATCGCCCATTGATTTTTGTCGTGTGCTGGCTCGCGGCCACCGTGCTCTTCGTCCTACTGGTGGTGCTCAACCGCCTGCTGGTCAAGGCCTCTATTTCCCTCACCCGCCTCGCGCTGAGCCCTTCTGCGCAGGAGTTGGCGGCCTCACGCGCCACGCTTATTGATGCCTTTTCGGGCGAGCGCCGCCGCATCGAGCGCGAGCTCCACGACGGTCCCCAGCAGTACCTGACCGCGCTCAAGCTCAACCTGGCAGCGGCCAAGCTGCAGGCCCCGCCCGAGGCTCAGCAGGCGCTTGCCGATGCCGAACACAACGCCACCCATGCCCTATCCGCCCTGCGTGCTACCGTGCGCGGCATTGCACCACAGGTGCTTTTCGATGACGGCCTCATCCCCGCCCTCGATGAGCTCTTGGCCCACAGCGGCCTCGACGCGGAATTGCACGTTGAAGGCGCAGAACGCTCCATTGGGGAAACGACGGCGCTACTGGCCTACCACGCGGTAGCAGAAGCACTAACCAACGCTTCCACCCACGGCGCAGCCACCGCCGCCACCGTGTCCATATCTTTTGGCGACGATCTCCGCGTGAGCGTCCGCGATAATGGCGTCGGTGGCCTCTCCGCAGGAGGAGGCCCTAGCGCGTCCGGCCCCGCGCATTCCCGTGCCGACGTTGGTACCAGCGCCGACACAGGTGACGAAGCGACTAGCGCAAAGACCACCGGGGCGACTGCGGGCACTGGGTTGGCAGGGCTGCACGAGCGGGCAGCGGCACTAGGCGGCAGCGTCGACTTCTTTCCCGCTCACACAGAGGGACAAGGAGCAACCTTAACCATGTCACTACCGCTAAAGGAGGCCCGATGAAACTCTTATTGGCAGAGGACTCTGCCCTTTTGCGCGCCGGGCTAGAACAGCTTTTAACGGCACTGGGCCATAGTGTGACCGCCGTCAACGATGCGGAGGAATTGCGTGCCTGCGCGGGCGCCGATGACTTCGATCTGATCATTAGCGATGTCCGCATGCCGCCCACCATGAGCGATGATGGGCTGCGCGCCGTGCACGATGTGCGGGCGGCAGACCCGTCGCAGCCGGTGGTCGTGCTCAGCCAGTACGTGGCGGCGAGCTACTTGGACCGGCTTTTAGAGCACGGCGGATTCGGCTACCTGCTCAAAGAGCGCGTATCCGATGTGGACGAATTCGTGCACACCCTCGAGGAAGTGGCGGGCGGCGGTACCGTCGTCGACCCAGAGGTGGTCACCGCCCTGCTATCCGCGCGGCGCACGGGGCTGAGCCAATTAACCGCCCGTGAACGCGAGGTTTTAGGGCTCATGGCACAAGGTTTGAGCAATCAAGAAATTGAAGACGCGCTGGTATTAACCGCAGGGGCGGTAAGCAAACATGTGTCCAATGTTTTTCTAAAACTCGGGTTTCGTCCCGAAGACGCCAATCGCCGAGTCAAGGCCGTGCTGATGTGGCTGCGCCACACCGAGCGTTAAAAAGGGTGCTTATGCGCTCTTCGTGGAGTTGATGACCGCAGCGCGCCAGAGCGTGTACTCGTCCGAGAAATCCTCGCGGTAGTTTTTCACCGCGCGGATGCCGTGCTCAACGGATGCGATGACCTCGTCGATGTAGTCTTCCTCGCCCTCTGCATCCACGAAGATAACTGGGCCGCTGATAGCGCGGATGGGATCCTGCAAAAAGGCGGAGTTTCCCGTGTCGGCAGCATTGCGGGCCAGGGAAGCAACCGGGTTGGGCTCGGCGCCTTCCTGTTTAGCTTCTGGGTTATACAGCGCGGCGTAGGTCGTGCCGTCATCTTGAAAGACGACGGAGACGCGATCCTCGGTGGTGCCGCCCAAGAACTGGTTGGCGTGTTCTAACTCAAACTCGATTTTTCTGCGAGTGAGATCGGGGTTGACGAGGAAACCAACGGTCATGAGAGAAAGATCCTTTAAAGCGGAGAAGGCGTGAACGCGTTAAACGTTACCGCCGCTTCCCCCCCACCCCGCAGTGCGAGGAAGAAGAACTTTAGGTTAACTGTGGCTCTTCCACATCCATTTGCGTATCGGTGCCAATACCCAGGCTCGACGGCGCAGCCCCCTCATGAATGAGCTGGGCGCCAAGGGCTGCAATCATCACGCCGTTATCGGTGCACAGGTTAAACCGCGGCACGCGCAGCTCCACACCGGCGGCATTGCAACGCTCGGCGGCTAGCTCCCGCAGCCGGGAATTGGCCACGACGCCGCCACCGAGCAACAGCACCTTCGCCCCGGTATCCTCGCAGGCGCGAATGGCCTTGGCGGTGAGTACGTCGGCCACCGCCTCTTGGAACGAGGCGCATACATCCTCCACGGAGATGGTCTCGCCGGCCTTTTCGGCGCGCTCCACATAGCGCGCAACGGAGGTTTTGAGCCCCGAGAAAGAGAAATCATGCCGGTGCTCGCCGCGCAGATCTTCGGCACGCGACATGCCACGGGGAAAATCGATGGTGGGTTTTCCGCGGGCGGCCAACTTATCAATGACCGGCCCGCCCGGATACCCCAGCCCTAGGAGGCGGGAGACTTTGTCGTAGGCTTCACCGGCGGCATCGTCAAGCGTGGAGCCCAATTCGCGCATGGGCTTTCCTACGGCCTCGACCTCGAGCAACTGCGTGTGCCCACCGGAGACCAGCAGGGCGATCGAGTGCGGCAGGCTCTCGCCCTCGAGGTTGGCCACGGCGACGTGCCCGCCAAGGTGGTTGACGCCATAAAAAGGCACGCCCCACGCGGCGGCATAAGCCTTGGCTGCAGAAGCACCCACGAGCAGGGCTCCGGCCAGGCCCGGGCCCACGGTGGCGGCAATGGCATCGGGCTTATCGATGCCCGCCTCCTCCAGCGCCGCCCGCATCACCTGCGGCATGGCCTCCAGGTGCGCACGGGAAGCGATTTCTGGCACGACGCCGCCAAAGCGCGCGTGCTGCTGCATTGACGAAGCAACGGCATTGGCGATGATCTCCATGTGGCCGTCTTGGTCCAGCTCGACAATGCCCACCCCGGTCTCATCGCAGGAGGACTCGATGCCCATGACCTTCATTACTGCTCCTTTGCTTCGCGCTGTCTTGCTTGTGGCGACTGGCCGGGGCGCACCATGACGTGCGCATCCGCGCCAGAAGGCTGATAATAATTGCGGCGAATCCCCTCGATGTTAAAGCCATAGCGCCGGTATAGCTCGATGGCGGGATCGTTTCCCACACGCACCTCTAAGAAGATGGGCGCGCTTTTTAAGTCCGCGATATAGCAAATATTGTCCATCATCATGCGCGCGATGCCGCGGCGCTGGGCCTTTGGATCGACGCCGATGGTGTGGATTTCAAACTCGGGGTCCGCGGCTGGGCCCATCATGCCGATGCCTGCATAGCCCAATAAGACCGGCTCCTGGCCGTCCTCCGGCGCTGCGGGATCGAGGGCGCCTTCCACCCCGAGGTAGAAGTTGAAGGGCTGAGCCATTTCTTGCTTAAATACCGCTTCCGTCCACGGGGTTTCACCGGGAAAAAGCACCTTTTCCAGCTCGGCGCAGCGCGGGGCATCGGCAGGGGTGAGCTCGCGCAGGTTCACAGGCGCACCTCTGGAATGGCCGCGGAAAGCTGCTGCTTTTTGGGAGGAACCGCATCGGGCCGGCGCAGGTACAACGGTACGAATGGCTCCGGATCCGCGTCGAGCCGCGCGACGGCCACCAGGCCCTCTGCGGTGGGCGCGGCTTCGCTGCGTGGCAGCGCAGCGAGTTCCTCCGGCAACCCCTCAGCAAGCTTCTCCGGGATGACCACCTGCGCGATGTCCTGCAGGTCAAGCTCCCCCGGCTTCGAAACGTCCGGACCCACAATGCGTTGTCCCGCGCGGTAGGTGGCCCAATAAATTTCCTTGCGGCGGGCATCGGTAGCAACCAGCGCTGCGTCTGCCGCGTCCCTTTCATCGGCTGCATCGGCCCCCGCTAGCGCGGCGTGCGCGATGGCATCATGGGTGCAGACGCCGTGGAGGGGGATGGAGAGGGCATCGGCAAGCGCCTGCGCCGTGGCCATGCCAACGCGCAAGCCGGTAAAGGGGCCAGGGCCCATGCCCGCAACGATGGCGTCGAGGGTGCCGAGCTCCAGCCCAGCCTCGCTCATCACCTCGAGGATGGTGGGCATGAGCCGTTCATTGTGCGCGCGCGTATCGGCCAGCACGCGCTGTGTTATCTGCCCAGACTCGGTGTCGACTACCCCGGTGACCAGGGCGGTCGTCGCCGTATCAATGGCCAGGACGTGCATTAGCCGACCAGCTTCCACACGCCGTCTTCGCTCTGGAAGGCCAGCGGCTGGGAGCCCTGAACCAGCGGAACCCCGCCGTCGAGCCCGTGACCCTGCTGCTCCATGGCCTTAACCTGGGCGTTGATCATCTCGCAGACCTCAACCTCGGAGGAATCCAATTCCTCTACATAGGGATCAACGTTGTGGCCCAGGGCCATGACGTAGCTCTTGCCCTCAGGGACGACGCCGTCCTCGAAGGTGATGTCATCAGGGTTCGGGGCTGCTTCCTTAACCTTGTCTTCCGCCATGCCGGAGCAGATGAAGCCGATGGCGCTGTAGTCGGCGCCGTAGACATCAGAAGGAATGAGCGACATTACCTCGAGGTTCCGCGGGGCGTGCTGCAAGGTATTGGTGAGGTTTCCCTCCAGGGAATCCTCATCACGCAGGGTAGCCCCGGCAACGAGCACCATCATCACAATGATAAATAGCGCGATAATGGTCGTGGTCAGGTTGCGAGCAAATTTAGTCATGGGGTGAGTAACGCTCCTCGGGTCAAGGGGGTCCTATATGTACATATGGTGAAGTGATTGTCAGTTCTATTACCGAGGCTACTCGGCGGCTAACAAGCACTCACCCACTGGGTAGTGCCTGCCAGTGTAGGCGGCATACCCAGTGGGTGAATAATTAGCGCGGGGCATACGGGGCTAAAGCAATAACAATAACAGCACCTGAGCGGCGATAATCTTGCCAATGATGGTGGTGGGATACACCGTTGCCCAGCCGCGCCCAGCGAGCTCCGTGCCGGTTTGGCCCCGGATATAGGCAAATACTGCCGGGTTCGTGGTCATGCCGGCCGCACAGCCCATGGCCTCGTCCCACTTCAAACGCAGCACTAGCATGCCGATGACGCCGATAAGGATGGCCGATACCAAGGTAATGATAAAGCCAACGCCGATGATGGTCAGCGAGGACGGATCCGTCAGGGCATCGCGGAACGATGCGCCTGCCGATGTCCCCACGCCCGCCAGGAAGAGCGTCAGCCCCAGGTTCGAAAGTGTTTCCCTGGTATGGAAGGGCATCTGCCAATTGATGGGGCCGGTGCGGTTCAGGTAACCGAGGATGAGGCCAACCACGACGGGACCGCCACCAAAGCCCAGCTGCAGGGTCGATCCGCCCGGCATAGGAATGGGGATAAGGCCCAACAACATTCCCAAGGTCAAACCGATGGACATGGACAATAGGTCAGCGTTACCGAGCGCCGATTCGGAATCGCCCAAGTACTTGCGCACCTCGCGCACGTGGTGCGAGCTACACACCACGCGCACGCGGTCGGAGTAATTCAGCACCATATCCGGGTGCGGGACCTCATCGCTATCGCCCTTGCGCACGCGGGCGATAATAAAGCCGTGCTCGAGCGCATCGATATCGCGGATGCGCTTTCCCGCCACCTTCGGGTTCGACACGGTCACACGCTTATATTGCAAGCCCGCCTCTGGGGTGAGCTCGACGGGATATTCCTCACCGAGCACCTCGATGGCACCGGCGACGTCTTTTTCGGAGCCATTAATAAGGAATGCTTCGCCCTTGCGCAGGGGCATATCCGGCTGTGCTAGGCGGTGATTTTCCATATCGGAGATCTCGCGGGTGGCCACCACACTATGTCCGGTTACTTGGTACAGGTGCCCGGCCGTATCCGGGAAGTCTTTGGTTAGCCGCACGCCTTTGGCTACCAGTGGAGCGGGAATCATCCCCTCTTTCTTGGCATCTTCCTCGTGGTCCACCTTGAGAATTTTCGAACCGATGGCGGCGACCAGAATCGCACCGATGACCGCACCCGGGTAAGCCAACGAATAGCCGACGACCGGGGTGGAATTGCCCAGCATATCCACCACCGCTGCCATACCTGGCGTGGACGACAGCGAACCAGCAAACATACCGGCGGCCACATCGGTTTCGAGGCCGAAGACGCGGATGAGCCCAAAACCTACGCCCACGAGCAGCACCAACATGCCGATCATAAAGACGGTCAGCTTCCAGCCGCGGGTAGCAAATTCGCGAACGAACGACGGTCCGAAGTTCAGGCCAATGGCATAAACAAAAATGGCCAAGCCGAATTGATACACCAGCGGAGGAATCTGGATATCCGGATTGGCGGTAGAAAGCCCGAGCGCCACGAACATCGCGGCCGCGGCGCCAAGAGAGATGCCAAAGAATTTGATTTTGCCGATGGCCAAACCAATGGCCATGATGGCAAAAAGGGCGAGCAGAGGACTAGAGGCTAGGAGATCTAACACCCTTCAAGGATCCCGCACCTTAAATACCTAAAGCAACTTGACGCCCTAAGATGTCCATCACTTATACCTTGAAATTAATGAGGCCTAGCTAATCATTGTGTCGCCACGACCAGCTAATGCGGCGCACGTCCTCATCTGCGCTGGCAAACTCCGCCGGTTCGCGGTCGATGCTGACAAAGAGGTACCTATCTGCGATCTGCTCGATGAGGCCGCCGCCCCATTCGGCGACGACGACGGCATCGGCAAGCTCGGTGTCCAAGTCCAAGGCATCCAGCTCCCCCAGGGGATCGCCGGAATTGGCCCCGCCCTCATCCAAGAGGCGGTACGCGTCCACGTGCACCAGGTCCGGTCCCCCAACCCGGGAGCGGTGCACGCGGGCGATGACGAACGTGGGCGAGGTAATCCGGCCCTTGACTTGCATGCCCTGTGCAATCCCCTGCGTAAAGGTGGTTTTTCCCGCGCCCAATGGGCCATCCAGGATAACGACATCGCCAGCTTCTAGTGCGGCGCCCAGTTCCTTACCGCAGGCGTGGGTCTGCTCCACCGTTGCCAGATCGCGGGTTCCAGACTCAGGAAAATTACTGCGCATCGGCCTCTCCTACATACTCGCGTTCGGTGCGGCCGGTGGGCCGGCACACCACTTCATAGTTGATGGTGCCCACGGCATCAGCAAGCTCGGTGGCAGACATGCCACCCTGTCCAAAGATGGTCACCTCATCACCGGGGGCAATACCGTGCGGGTTATCTCCTAGATCCACCACTATTTGGTCCATGCACACCCGGCCTACCTGGGGATAAAGCCGCCCGCCGATGCCCACCTGAAGGTGGCCCTGGTACGCCCGCGGCAGGCCATCGGCATAGCCACAATCCACCGTGGCCAGGAACCCTGGCTTATCCGCGCTCCACGTGCGCCCGTAACTGGTGGCCTCACCCTTATCGATCGGCTTGAGCCCAAAGACGGTTCCGGACCACGTCATTGCAGGGCGCAAGCCATGGTCCCGCCCCGCTATGGGCTCGAGCCCGTAGCACGCGAGGCCGACGCGCACCTGCTCAAAGTGCGCCGACGGGCGCGAGAGCGTGGCCGGCGAATTGGCCAAATGATTAACCGGGCACTCCAGACCCGCCGCGCGCGCCGCATCCAGGGCGCGCCGAAACTCTTCTTCCTGGGCGTCATTATGCGCATTATCCGGATCATCCGCGCAGGCAAAGTGGGACATAAGTCCTAGGACGGTGATATGCGGGGCATCCCGCAGCAGCGCGAAAACCTCATCCCAGTCCGCCTTATCCACCCCGGAGCGGTGCATTCCGGTTTCTACCTTGATATAGACCTCGGCGGGAATCTCTGCCTCTACCAGCTTCTGCGCCTGCGCGGGAGAATTGACTGCTATCTGGATGCCAGAGGCTAGGGCCTCTTCTAGCACCTGATCCGTCTGCCAGATCCATGCCGCGATGGGTGAATCCACACCCATGCGCCGCAGCTGCACTGCTTCTGTCAGCGTGGCGACGCCAATGGAATCCGCCCCCGCCTCCAGCATCACGGGCACGACTCTTTCTACGCCGTGCCCGTAAGCATCCGCCTTCACCACGCACATCAGCTTGACGTCTGGGCCGATCTTCTCCTTAATCAGCCGCACGTTATGCGCGATGGCAGCAAGGTCAATTGTGGTTTTCAGCATGCCACTATTGTGCCACTTTCCACCCGCGCGCTGAATTTACTGCAGATATGGGTAAGACCCCTCTCCCACCTGTGCAAAAAGGACGAGAAAGGGGCCAGAACCGCCGGAAGGTTATTCCACGGTCACGGACTTAGCCAGGTTGCGCGGCTGGTCAACGTCGTAGCCCTTGGACTTTGCCACGTGTGCGGCAAAGATCTGCAGGGGCACCGTAGCAAGGAGCGGCTGCATCAACGTCGGCGCCTTTGGCACGCGGATGACGTGGTTAGCGTAATCCTCTACCGCGGTATCGCCTTCTTCTGCGATCACGATGGTAATGGCACCGCGGGCGCGGATTTCCTGGATATTGGATACCACCTTGGAGTGCAGCGAATCGCGCCCGCGCGGGGAGGGCACGATGACGAATACCGGCTGGCCCTCCTCAATCAGCGCGATGGGGCCGTGCTTGAGCTCGCCTGCGGCAAAACCTTCTGCGTGCAGGTAAGCGATCTCCTTGAGTTTCAGCGCGCCTTCAAGGGCAACCGGGAAGCCCACGTGGCGGCCCAGGAAGAGCACGGATTCCGCGTCCTTCATGGAGTTAGCCAGGCCAGCTACCTGCTGTTCTTCATCGATGACGCTTTGTACCTTGTCCGGCATATTGCGCAGCTCGGCCAGAACGCCCTGAATCTCATCGGAGAACATATTCCCGCGCAGCTGTGCCAAGTACAGGCCCAGCAGGTAGGTCGCGGTAATCTGCGCCAAGAAAGCCTTGGTAGAGGCCACAGCGATTTCGGGACCAGCGTGGGTGTAGAGCGCCGCGTCGGATTCGCGCGGAATGGACGAGCCCTGCGTATTGCAGATGGCAATGACCTTCGCGCCCTGCTGGCGGGCGTGGCGCACAGCCATCAGGGTGTCCATGGTCTCGCCGGACTGGGACAAGGCCACGACCAAGGTCTTCTCATTAACGATCGGATCGCGGTAGCGGAACTCGTGGGCGAGCTCAACCTCGGTGGGAATGCGGCACCAGTGCTCGATGGCGTACCGCGCCACATGGCCGGCATAGGCCGCCGTGCCGCAGGCGATCACGATGATCTTATCGATGGACTTCAAGACCGACTCATCGATGCGCAAGTCATCCAGGGTCAGCTGGCCCTGCTCATCAAAGCGGCCCAACAGGGTATCGCGCACGGCGGCAGGCTGATCGTGGATTTCCTTTTCCATGAAGGAATCGAAGCCGCCCTTTTCAGCGGCGGCCGCGTCCCACTTGATCTCAAAGGACTTGCCTTCGGTGGGGTTGCCGTCGTAGTCAGTAATGACGACATCGTCAGCAGTGATGGTGACCACCTGGTCATTGTCCATTTCCACTGCGGACTTGGTGTAGTCAATAAAGCCCGATACGTCAGAGCCCAAGAAGTTCTCGCCCTCGCCCAAGCCGATGACCAAGGGCGAATCGCGGCGGGCAGCAACGATGCGATCCGGCTGGTCAGCGTGAATAGCCAGCAGGGTAAACGCACCGTCGAGGCGCTTTGCGGTCAACTGCATTGCCTTGGTGAGGTCACCTGCGGCGTCATTATGGAAAACATCGCCAAGCAACGCGGCGGCAACTTCAGTATCGGTTTCAGAAACGAAGTTGTAGCCCTTGTTCAAAAGCTCGGTCCGCAGCTCCGCAAAGTTTTCGATGATGCCGTTGTGCACCACAGCCAGCTTGCCGCCGTCAACGACGTGCGGGTGCGCATTGAGATCGGTCGGACCACCGTGCGTGGCCCAACGGGTGTGCCCGATTCCCAAAACGGAATCCTTCAGCGGACGCGCTGCAATCTCCTCGTCCAAGGCAGCAACCTTGCCCGCCTTCTTCCGCCAGCTAATCTCCCCATCGGCGTACATCGCCACACCAGCGGAGTCATAGCCGCGGTATTCCAGTCTGTGCAGACCTTCCACGACTACATCCAGAGCGAAGTATTCGCGGTCACCGCTAGCTTGACCAACATATCCAACAATTCCACACATAAAAAGGAATCCTACCTCATTGGTCAACACGAACCGGGGGTTGGACTAGGGGCCTGTTATTTATGGCCGCATACTAATTCAGGCCTTTTATAGTTACTGAAAACTGGTCTGCCCACCGCTAGTTTTCGCACCCTCGGTGAGCAGCCCTCCCGCGCTGCGGCTGGCTGAGGGCGCGGGAGAAGAGGGGGCATCGGCAAGCAGCCGCGCCCCTTCCCTACCGGACCGCTAGCGGGTGGCGCGCTCCAGCATCTCCAGGACGTGGTGGTAATCCTCGCCGGTGGCGCGGGTCATGCCCAGCTCACACGTGCGGTTGGTAGAGGCGTGATACTGCGCGCCCAGCTCGTTGACCTGGGCGGCCTCGGCGCGGGTGGCGGACTCCGTGAGCTCCGGGTGGAGCATGCCGCGGTCGCCGGCATAACCACAGCAATTCCAGGCGGTAGGTATGTGCACCTCCGTAGCTGCGGCGCGGGCGACCTTTTCAACATCTCCCATCATGCCAAGCTGGAACGCCGAACAAGTTGGGTGAATCGTCATGGAATCGACCGGCTGGGTGGTCTCAAGGCGCGGCAGCAGCGTATCGGCGGTAAAGCTCAGCGCATCGATGACGGTAATGCCCACGGATTCCAGCATCTCCTGAAAGCCGGCGGTACAGCTGGACGCGTCCACAATCACGGGAAGGCGGGCGTTATCGGTAGCCTCCATGACGGTCTCGCGCACGCGCTGCTCCATAATGTCGTGGCCCTTGCGCATGCCCTTTGAGGACCATGGCGTTCCACAGCAGAGCTTTTCGATGCCCTTAGGCACCTCCAGCGCTATCCCCGCCCGCTCCAAGACGGTAACGAAGGCTTCCGTCGCTCCCATGCCTTCGCCTTGCGGGGCGAACATGGAGTTTACGCAGGCTGGAAGGTAGATTCCCGAGGTCTCAGCGTAGCGATCGCCCACGCGCCCGGCCAGGCTCTCGCGGGACTTGCCGCCCTTACCTAACTCCGGTTGGTATCCCGGCACAGAATCGGGGCCGACGAGCGAGCGGGCCACATCGGTCACCTTCGTGACCAGCTGCGCCGGCAGCATATGCGCGCCGGTCAGCGCCGTTGCCGCACCGCGGCTAGTAACCTGCCAATTCTTGGCGGCAGTGGACCAGACCTTTTCTTCTGCGGCCCCGGCCTTCTCGTGGCGCAGCTTCTTGATAATTTTACCGGTATCAATGCCCACCGGGCATGCGGTTAGACACATGGAATCCACGGCGCACGTATCGATGCCCATGTATTCATAAGCCTCATCGAGTTCTGCAACCAAGTGCGTATCGCCATTTTCCTGCGCCCGCTGGCGGGCACGGCGCACCACGATGCGCTGGCGCGGGGTCAAGGTGAGATCCCTGGACGGGCAGACCGGCTCGCAATAGCCGCACTCAACGCACGGATCGATTTCCTCTTCCACCGTGGGGTTGAGCTTGATATTCGTAATGTGCGCATCGGGGTCATCGTCCAAGATGACGCCTGGGTTCATCGTGCCGGCGGGATCGCAGGCGCGCTTGAGCAACTGCATGACCTCGTAAAGCTCATCGCCGTACTGGCGGCGCACATACGGGGCCATGGCGCGGCCGGTGCCGTGCTCGGCCTTGAGGTTTCCCTCTGCCGAAAGCACCAAGTCCACCATTTCCTCATTGAAGTTGTTATAACGGCCAATGGCGCTATCGCCTTCGAAGCGGTCCGTTAGAAGGAAGTGGATATTGCCATCTTTCGCGTGGCCGAAAATGACCGCATCATCGTAGGAATAGCGGGTAAAAAGCTCCTGCAAGGAAGAACAAGTATCGGCCAAATCCCCCACCGGCACCACAACGTCTTCCAAGA
This sequence comes from Corynebacterium sp. KPL4015, assembly GCF_040225725.1. Lineage (NCBI taxonomy): Bacteria > Bacillati > Actinomycetota > Actinomycetes > Mycobacteriales > Corynebacteriaceae > Corynebacterium > Corynebacterium sp. KPL4015. Next base: position 61,332 of record NZ_JBEHGF010000010.1, read on the forward strand.
GCGCCGTGGTTCCTGAGGGCCTCGCTTCTGCCACCTGGGCATACAAGCCCTTGCGGAAGTTCCACGCGGCGGTGCGGGTGGGAATATCGGCAGAAAACTCCGCCGGCGATTGCAGGTCCAATTCGCGCAATAGGGACGAGCCCTTGTTTTCTTTTTCCCGCAGCTCCTCCTTGTCATCGGATTGGTACTCGATGAGCAGCGCGGCCTGTGAATCCACATCGAAGCCGGTAATGGCCTGCGGGACCTTATCAAAGCCTTGACCCACGCGAATGGAGGCAGAATCCATCAGCTCCAGGGTGGCGGCACCGGTCTCCACCAATGAAGGCAGTGCCTTCGTAGCGGCGGAGAGATTATTAAAGACCGCCACGGTAGTCGTCGTGAGGGAAGAGATGTGCACGGTACGAAAGACCGCTTCCGCGATAAACGCGAGCGTTCCTTCGGAGCCAACCAAGAGGTGCTCAAAAAGCTTGACGGGGCTATCAAAATCCAGGAAGGAATTAAGCCCGTAGCCCATAGTATTTTTCAGTAGGAAGTGGCGGCGGATGATATCTACTGATTCCTGGTTATCGCGCACGCGGCGCTGCAGGCGGATGAGCGTATCCACCAGCTCGGGTTCCTGCGCCTGGAATTGCTGGTCCGCATCCGCGTCCGCAGTATTGATCACCGTGCCAGAAGGCAAGACAAAGGTCAGCGATTCCAAGGTGTTGTAGGTATTGAATTCGGTGCCGCAGGCCATGCCGGAGGAATTATTCGCCACCACGCCGCCGATGGTGCAGGCCGCCTCGCTCGCCGGGTCCGGGCCAAGCTTGCGGTTGCGCAGCCCTAAACGCGCATTGACCTGGCGCACGGTTGCCCCTGGCTGCACGCGTACCCGCTTGCCGTCATCGAGGACTTCTATGCCCCGGAAATGCTTACGCACATCCACCAGATAGCCCTCGCCGGAGGCCTGGCCAGCCAAGGAGGTGCCGCCCGAGCGCAAGGTCACCGGAATACCTTGCTGCCGCCCCGCCTTGAAAATGGCGGCCACGTGTTCTGCCGAGCGCGCTTCAATCACGGCCTTCGGGGTGTAGAGGTAGTGCGAGGCATCGGAGGCATAGGCCACCCTGTCGATGATGCCGGTCTTTACCTCCGGCCCATCCTGCGAAAATAATTGGTCGATCTTGAGGGTGCCGGTAGTCATATGCGGCGACCTGCCTTCCCAGAGAAGCATAGAGAATGTTACCTAGTGCACATTTTCGCCTGCTTTCTCGCCGGCGCGCAAGTAAGGCAACCCATATAACTTCGGCGCCGCGCACCCCTTTTGGCCTCCGCGAATCCCCCGCATGTGCCACTCGCCACCCCTTGCCACCAGCACGGGGTGATCTTCATCTATCCTAGAATGCGTGTCTGCGAATTTGAATAAACACCTCGGAACATTATCGAAGCGTGGCCGCAACCGCGTGCTGGTTGGCGACCTCGATTATGCAGGTATTACCGGCAAGGTTTATACCCCTGCGGAAGGCCAAGGCCTGCCCGCCGTCGCCTTTGGCCACGATTGGATGCACAAAATCAAGGATTACCACGCCACGCTGCGCCACCTCGCCAGCTGGGGCATCGTTGTGGTCGCCCCCAATTCTGAGACTGGCATGTTCCCTGACCACCGCAACCTGTCTGCAGACATGGAATCTGCGTTGCAGATCGCCGCTGGGGTAAAACTCGGAACCGGCAATATTACCGTATCGCCGGGCAAGCTCGGCATGATTGGCCACGGCATGGGCGGCGGCACCGCGGTTTTGAGCGCGGTTGATAACCCGAAGGTCAAGGCCGTCGCAGCGATTTATCCCGCAGTGACCGCCCCGTCCTCCGTCGGGGCCGCTCGCAGCCTCGATACGCCGGGTCTAGTCATTGGCTCTGGGCGCGATGATATTTTCAATGCCGGAAACCCCGCCAAGCTGGCCTATAACTGGCGCGGCCAGGTGGCGTACCGGGCCATCGACAAAGGCACGCAGGCCGGCTTTAGCGAAGATCGCTTCCGCAAATTGGCCATCGGTTCCGGCGCCTTCCAATCCGGCCCCACCGAAATCGCCCGCGGCCTCGTCACCGGTTTCTTGCTCTCCACCCTTGCCGGCGAGTCCGCCTATGACGGCTTTGCGGATCCTGAGGCGAGCGCGAAGAAGGTAGAAAGCTTGACCGGCGATGAACTGGCCGAGCGCGCCGGCGTTTCCCGCGATGACTAAAAGCTAACTCGCTGAACTAGACCTATCCACGTCGCAGCACAGATTTCACCTGCCCCGATGCGTTACTGCCACGCGTTGGGGCAGCACCATTTTGGCGCCACGTTCCAGCAGCTGCTTGCCGATGCCCCACCGCATCACCTTCCCTTCCCCCATGCTGCTCATTTTTGGCCTGTTGGACGGCCTTGGCCGTGGACTTTTCTAGCTCGTCTTGGGCCTTAGCCAGGCTTTTTTCAAATTCCAACATGCGTCGCGCGGTGCGCTCGCGAAATCCCTGCGCGAATTCTGCAAAATCGTTATTCATTACCACTGCCCTGCCTTTCGTGCAGTCACGGATGGTTCGTCTGAGTCTGGCACTGGCGCAGGCTGGGAATCAGCCTCGGGAGCAGGAGCAGGTGCCGGGGCCGGGGCTGGTGGCTGTTCAGGTTCCGGTGCAGGCGCGGGTGCAGGCTCAGGTTGAGGCTGCGGCTCTGGCGCAGGTGCTCCAGCTCCAGCGGCTTCTGCTGCCTGCAGGTGCTGCACCTTTTCTGGAGGCGGGGCTGGCTCTTCTACCTGGGAAAACTCCGGAGGCGGCTCAATTGTTCCGTCTTCCGGGCACGGTTCAGCCTCGGGTTCGGGTTGAGGCTCAGGTTCTGGGCACGGTTCGGGTTCCGGTGCTGGTTCCGGTTCAGGGCAAGGTTCCGACTCGGGTTCTGGCTCAGGCGCAAGCTCCGGTCCTGGGGCCGGGCAATCGGCATCCGCGATATTTTCTAGGCATTCTGCAGCGCCCTCAATGATGAGTCCTACACCTACCAAAGCAATTCCGGCGCCGACGATTCCCAAACTGCCGCTGCAGGAGGACTCGATGTCACAAGGTGCATCTTCTTCCACTGCAGCCGGTGCTGTTAGTTCCTCTTCGCACTCAGTATCCTCTGGCACAGGCTCAGGGACTGGGTCCTGTTCAGGCTGGGGTGCGGGTTGTTCCTGTTGTTCCGGTGGGCAATCTTGTGGTTTCGGTTCTGGTTCGGGCTCTGGATCTGGGTCCGCATGCGCCGGCGTGGTCGTGGATTCGGTCGGTTGAGGATCATTGTTCACCGAACCGCGGCACTGTTGGCACTGGCACTCGGAAGGATGCTGCTCAGGTGTGGGTTCAGGTGCTGGCTGTGGGGCCGGTGCTGGCTTTGGATCTGGTAGTGGTGCCGGTTTCGGCTCTGGCTTTGGTTCCGGCATCGGCTCTGGCTTTGGTTCCGGCATCGGCTCTGGCTTGGGCAGGCACTCAGCGGTGGATGCGGGCTGCGTTGGTTGCGCTGGCTGTGGCGGGTTGGAGGCGGTGTCGCCCCCGCCATTGGGCATCGGCCGCGTGGGGTCTGGCGTGTCTGGGCACTTTTCCACCGGTGATGGGCAGGAATCTACCTCGGCCTCTGCAGGCTCGGGGCATTCCTCAGGTAGCGGACGCTCGCAGACGCATTCGCAGCGCGACTCAAACTCGTCGTAACAGGATTCAATGGCATCATCGCGGTCCCGGCACGTGCTGGCGATGGAGTCATTGGTGTCATCGATGATCTTCGCACCAATGGTGGAGACGATGGGAATAATGAACTTGGCCAGCGGGTGCCTGGTGGCCACCATGGACAAAATATTGAGCAGCGGGATGACCGCGGAAATCAGCTCGGTCAGTGCGGTATCGGAGGTATCGACGACATCGGAAATAGCGCCCGAGCATTGCTTGGCAGAGTCAGTAAGCTGCTTGCCTTCATCGCGGTGGATATCAAAGTCTTTTTGAATGCCGGTCAGGTGCTCGCGCAAGGTGCCGTTAGCAACATCGGAGTCATCCGTGCGCAGGAAATCCGCAAGCCCCTTTCCACCACCGTGCGGGAGATTTCCGCCCACCGCGGAAATGGTATGGCGCAGTATGTTTTGTGGGGCGATGCCATCTACCGCGCTGATGAGCTCACTCAGAAGCCCCAAGGGCATGCTGGGGCCGGAGTAATTTCCCAGGCAGGCCAATTGGAACTGAGAAATGGCGGCGGAATAATCCCCTAAAAGCGACTTAGTCAGCGTACTCATTAGTCCACTGCCTTTCCGCTTTCTCCTGCAAAGGAGCGGCTGAAGCCGGCATCGTACGTGGCGAATGCGCGCATCTGATCGTGCGCTGCCTGGCCTGTGGCAGAGATATTATCTAAGCGCCACGTTCCATTGTCATGAATGCGCGCGAGGATGCTGCGTATGCGCTCCCCGTGGCCGGAAAAACTCCGCCCAGCCGCGGCAACGGGAAAATCTGGAACATCGGCGCGGTGGGCTTGGCGCTGTTCATCATTGTCGCTTATAGCTTGTTGTAGTGCGGACATCGCCTCTGCGGGGCGAAGAAAAACCTCAGACATCGGTATAAATCCCCAAATCCATATGCGGTAAGTGTGCTCACCTTCATTGGACTGGGGTTTATACCAAATGGTTCCCCGATACTTCTTATTTTCTTATCTACCTAGACCGAGGCGACGACGGCAGAAAGCCTGCCTGCCACCTTGCGGGCGTGTTCCTCTTCTGCAGCTTCCACCATGACGCGGAACAACTCTTCGGTGCCAGAGGGTCGGAGCAGGACGCGGCCGGTTTCCCCGAGCTCTTCTTCTGCCTCGACGATGGCCTGCTTGACCTCGGCAGAATCCATGATCGCCGCCTTATTGGATACCGGAACGTTGATGAGCACCTGCGGCAATACGGTCATCACGGAGGCCAATTCCTTCAGGCTCTTTCCGGACTTGGCCATACGCGCCATGATGGAAAGGCCGGTGAGGGTGCCATCGCCGGTAGTGGAGTCATCGGGAAGCACGACGTGCCCGGATTGCTCGCCACCCAGGGAGAAATCGCCGCGGTGGAGCTCTTCGAGAACATAGCGATCGCCCACCGCCGCGTGGCGGACCTCAATGCCTTGCTCCTCCATGGCAAGCGTCAGGCCCAAATTGGACATGACCGTGGCCACGAGCGTGTTAAAGCGCAGGTCATTGTCTTCCTTCATGCCTACCGCGAGCAGCGCCATGATCTGATCGCCATCGACCACGTTGCCTTCGGCATCGACGGCGAGGCAGCGGTCCGCATCGCCATCGTGGGCAAGACCCAAATCGGCACCATGCTCGAGCACCGCTGCCTGGGCTTTTTCAATATGGGTAGAGCCACAATTTTCGTTGATATTAAAGGCATTGGGCCGGTGGTAGATCGGGATGACCTCAGCGCCTGCTGCTTCATAGGCACTCGGAGCAACCTTTGAGGCCGCGCCATTGGCCGTATCCACGACCACCTTAATGCCGCTCAAGTCAGTGGATACGACTTCCTTCAGGTGCGCTAGATAGCGCTCACGGCCATCGGGCGCCTCCGAGATAATGCGGCCCAGCTTGGTGCCCGTCGGGCCCTCCTCAACGAGGTTATCCATCGCGGCCTGAATCTTATCTTCCACGCTATCCGGCAGCTTTTTGCCGCCTGCGGAGAAGAACTTAATGCCATTATCTGGCATCGGGTTATGGGAGGCAGAGATCATCACGCCGAGATCCGCTCCGTAATCATCCGTCAAAAAGGCGATGGCTGGGGTAGGAAGCACCCCCACGCGCACAACGTCCACACCGCGGGATGCCAAGCCAGCGGCGATAGCGGCATCGAGCATTTCGCCCGATACACGGGGGTCACGGCCGATGATTGCCAAGGGGCGGCGCTCATAAGATTCGCGCTGCGCAGTAAAGACCTCCGCAGCCGCTTGTCCCAGCGTCAAGGCCAAAATGGGAGTCAGTTTTTTATTCGCGAGGCCGCGAACTCCATCGGTTCCAAATAGTCGAGTCATGAAAACAATTATGCCCTGTAAGTCCCACCCGTTGCATGTTTGGGGCATCGGCAAACGGGCTAATTAGGTAACCAACATCACGAAAAATGTCCTTGTGATGAAAAGCAAAATTTGCTTAAAGTCGTACTTTTTGGCATTTATATGAAATTATTAGCTAGGTTATACTTCACTCTTTTGCTCTAGAGAGGATCAACGATGAACGAACCTAGGTCTTCAGGTGACAAGTCACCTGAAACTACCTCGCAGAAGGCTCGCTCAGCCATTGCGAAAGCCGCTTCTGGGGAACGCGCTATTCATCCAGCCCTCATTCCCGGAGTAAGTGTCGAAAACACCCGCGCAGATTTCAAGACCAATAAAACCGTCTTTGCGGTGGCCTTGGCATCAACCTTCGCCATCATCCTGTGGGCCATCATCGCCCCAGATAATCTGGCCAGCACAGGAAGCACCATGCGGGCATGGGTCGTCCAAAACTTTGGATGGCTATTTACGATCATCATGATTGCCACCACGGCATTCCTGCTGACGATCGCCATCGCCCCAACCGGAAAAATTAAACTCGGCGCCGATGATTCCAAACCCGACTTCTCCCGCAACGCATGGATCGCCATGCTCTTTGCCGCCGGTATGGGAATCGGCCTGGTCTTCTACGGCCCGATGGAGCCCCTTGCCCTATTCTTGACTCCCCCGCCATACCTTTCCGGCGTCGAATCCGGCAGCCAGGAGGCCATCCTTCCGGCCTTTGCCCAGGCGGTTCTGCACCACGCGACGTTGCCATGGATGATCTTTGCACTGGTCGGCGGTGCGCTTGCCTATGCCGCTTATCGACGCGGCCGCATCCCGCTTATTTCCTCGCTATTTGAACCCCTCATTACGGATTCGAATAATCGAGTATTTGGAAAGATCGTCGATATCTTCGCAGTGTTGGTTACCCTCTTCGGCACGGCGACCTCGCTGGGTATCGGCGCCCTGCAGATCCGCACGGGAACCTCGATTCTTACCGGCAAGCCCCTCGAAGGCAATGGAATCATGGTGGTGATCATTACGATCCTCACCATCCTTTTCATTCTTTCCGCAATGTCCGGCATCAAGCGCGGCATCCGCATCCTGTCCAATATCAACATGGGCCTGGTCATCGGACTCGCGGTCTTCGTGCTCATCACCGGGCCAACGCTCTACATTCTGGATCTAATTCCCGCCTCCCTGCTGCAGTTCTTCAAGCACTTCGAAGACATGATGTCTTTGTCCGCCTCCCAGGGTGAACCGGAGAAAGAATTCGTCACCGCATGGACCATGCTGTACTGGGCATGGTGGATTTCTTGGTCGCCCTTCGTCGGTATGTTCATCGCGAAGATTTCCCGCGGGCGCACCATTCGCGAATTCGTCTTCGTCATCATGCTCGTACCCACCACCCTTTCCCTTTTCTGGTACGTCATCTTTGGTGCCACCGCAATCAAGACTCACCTGGATGGAGACGGGATTGAGATTGAAGGTTCCGGCGAAAATGTGATGTTCGATCTCATGAGATCGCTGCCGCTATCTAGCATCACCACGGTCATTGTCCTCCTTGCTGTGGTGGTCTTCTTCAATACGGCCGCTGACTCCGCTACCAACGTCATGGGCTCTATGTCCCAATCTGGTCGACCGACTCCCTCGACATTGATTTCTGCAATTTGGGGTGTTGCCCTAGGCGGCATTTCCTTGTCCCTGCTCCTTATCGCCGGCAAGGATGCGCTCAGCGGCCTGCAGTCCATCATGGTCTCCAGCTCGCTACCGTTTACCTTCATCCTCATCGGCATCATGGTGGCCTGGGGCAAGGACTTGGCGCGCGACCCTGCAATCCTGCGCAGGAAATATGCCCATGCCGCCATTGAGCGCGGCACCCACTTGGGCCTCCAAGAGCACAATGGCGACTTCGTCTTCAGCTCTTCTGCCGTTCCTGAAAACCACGGTGCCGGGGCTGAAATTGAAAACGACGACCCATACCTCCACGAGTGGTACACCATCAACGCATCGGATGAATACCTTGCAGAGCAAGCCGCCCTCCGCGAAGAGCGCCGCACCGAGCTCAAGGACTTTGCACAGAAGAAAACCAAGGACAAGACCGCAGATGACAATGAGTAATCTCTCTGCTTAATCGGGCCCTTCCCTAGCCCCTAGCCCGCCCCCATCGCACTGCGCAATCAGGCTTCCGCGATGGGAGGCGGGCTTTTCTCTACTCCGCAGTCCGGCACATAGCAGTGTCTACGGGCTCACAACGGCCTCAGCGAGGCCGCTCAGCCCAGAAGCACGGTTAAGCGTTAAGAGGCTTACCGAAGGCCGACTAGGAGGGATTAGCGGGCGCAATCGAATAGGCATCGGCAAGATGCGATAAAACGACAAAGCCGCCGCCTCCCAGAATGGGAAGCAGCGGCAGTGTATGGCGCTTGCGCGCGCAGTAGGAGCGAGATTAGCGCTTGGAGTACTGCGGTGCGCGACGTGCCTTGTGCAGACCAGCCTTCTTACGCTCAACTGCACGAGCGTCACGGGTGAGCAAACCAGCCTTCTTCAGGGCGGAGCGATCAGCCGGGTTGTAGATGTTCAGTGCACGAGCGATAGCCAGGCGCAGGGCGCCGGACTGACCGGTCGGGCCACCACCGTTAACGGTGACCTTGAGGTCAAACTGGTTCTCGCGGTCCAGCAGGGTCAGCGGGGTGAGGATGTCCTGCTGGTGCAGCTTGTTCGGGAAGTACTCAGCGAACTCGCGGCCGTTGACCACAATCTGGCCGGAGCCAGCAACGAGGCGAACGCGAGCGACGGCGCGCTTACGGCGACCGACGGTCTGAATTGGGCCCTCGTGAACCGGAGCAGCGGCCTCAACCTCTGCCTCGGTCTCAGGGTTGGCGCTAGCCAACGAATCACCGATGGTGTTGGTGAACTCTTCGGTAGCGGCGCTTGCTGCAGCGATGTCAGCAGCCTCGGCTACATTGTTGTCGATGTTCTGCTCAGCCATTACTGTGCCACCTGCTTAAACTCGAAGGTTTCCGGCTTCTGACCGGCGTACGGGTGCTCATCGCCTACAAAGACGTGCAGCTTCTTGATGGAAGCGCGGGAGAGCTTGTTGTGCGGCATCATGCCGGCAACAGATTCTTCGATAACGCGAACCGGGTTGGCGTCCAAAGACTGACCCAGGGTCATGGACTTCAGACCGCCCGGGTAACCGGAGTGGCGGTAGCGCAATTCGCGGTCGCGCTTGTTGGAAGAAACGTGAATCTTGTCAGCGTTGATGATGATGACGTGGTCACCGGTGTCAACGTTGGGTGCGAACTGTGGCTTGTGCTTGCCGCGCAGCAGGTCTGCCACGGTGGAAGCAAGCTTGCCCAGCACCACGTCAGTAGCATCGATGACGTACCACTTGCGGGTGATGTCACCGCTCTTTGGGTGGAAAGTAGACAAAATGACTCCTTGAAAGTCTGTCTCGGAACTGCCGGCCAGCGCTAAGCATCCATTCGCTTCCCCACAGCGGCCGGTGGAGACCTGCGGGAAGCGCTTCGCCAGCTGCTTGCCGACGAGCGAACACATAGGGCTACAACTTTAGCCGCTACCGGGGTAAAAGACCAAAACGCCGAAACCGGCACCTTTCCAGGAAGAAAAGGTACCGGTAAAAGAGGTTCTATGTGGCGGTTTGTGCAAGTAGCGCGGTAAGGGGGCGGCGGCTGCGTTCGCCTCCTGCCGGATGGATACGGGCATGGGCACCGCCCGACTCCCCTACTGCGCTTTAAAGAACAAGGCTAGATAGATGCTGCCAAGGGTGCGTTAGCCCCAGCTAGCGGCGGCGCGGCGGTTGACATCGCTCATGGCGTCATTGCCCTGGGACACGGTCTTGGAGATGGTTGCCAGCACGGTATTGAGTTCCTGTGCCGCCTTATCCCACTTGGCTTGTGCCTGGTTATAAGCCACTGCGGACTCACCTTCCCAGGTGCTCACCATGGGCTGGAGGCGGGATTTGAGGTCGGCCAAGGTGCTATTGATGCGGCCGGAGGTGGCGTTGATATCGGCTGCGGCAGAAGAGATGGCGCCGAATTGGTACTTGATTTCGGACATGTGAAAAATGCTTCCTTTCGAAGTTGCTGGTGGAGGTGGCTGGGTTACAGGGCGAGGCCGCCGCCAACGTTGGAGAAGGCCTGGGTGTTTTCGGCTTCGACGTTGTCAAAGTTGTGGGCATTGCTGCGGATGTTTTCAGAAATCGAGGTCAATGCCTCGCGCAGTTGCTGCGCGGAGGTGTTGTAGCGCTGCATCAAGTTATCGAATGAAACCTGCGCCTGGCCGGCCCAGCTGCCGCGGACAGAATCAACTACACCCTGCAGGCGGGTGAGCTCGCCTTGGACCTCGTCATTGGTGTTATCGACGCGGCCGGCGGTGGAGACCATGACATCGGCTTGTGTCTTAAAAGTCTGAGACATAACAGTGCGCCCCTCCTTAGGGCGGGAAGAGATGTTGAGTGTGATTTTCCCCCGAAAAAGCTTCTGTGCTTTCTCACCGTTATTGGACTGAGCTCAGACCCATTTGGTTCCCGAGGTGTTAAAAACTCTTCTGCTTATTTCTTACTCAGGGATTCAGTAGCCATCCGGCAGGCGGCTTTTTGCACGGCATTGGCACTATGGCGGGTATGACACCCCACCGACATGTGGTGCCCGGTATCTTCCCAGATGGTCCATTCCACTACGGAGCCATCGCCGGGGTCTTCTATATAGTGCAAACGCCCCGCGTCCTCAGATACATCGCGCAGTTCCGGATCCTTGTCCACCTGCGCTTTGATTTCATCAAAGAGCGCCTTGGCCGGAACGTTAAAAAGCGAGTCCGCCGCTAAGAGGATCCGTAAATCAGGGTCTTCTCCTGTGGCGGTCACTAGGCCTTCCTCCACGGTGGCCTGAAATCCGGTGGGAAGGACGACGGACAGCCCTTCGATATCAAGGCGTTTTTCGCCTGGGTTGAGCTCGCCATCGCTGCCACCGCCACCGGATTCTGCTGTCGGCACGGAATCGGCGGCGCTTGCAGCGGTGGTGCTTCCGGCGGTGACACCGGCATCACTATCGTCCTCATCATCGGATGCATTCGCTCCCATGGCCCACCACGAGGCACCGATGACGGCAAAGATCACCACGACGATGGCGACGTGGAACATATCGATGGCACCTATCCAGCCGCGCAGCTTATCGCCCCACCGCGTGCCTGTCCCCTGCCCCTTTTCTGCTCGCGCACCAGTTCCCGGGTCAGCCGTTGTTTCCGTGCGGTCCGTGGAAATATCCATCTGGGCGGTGGGCGCGGATTCTGGGGCATCCGCAAATGCCGATGCCGCCGCTACTGCCGACGGTGTCCCTGCCTCGCCCGCAGCCGATTCAGCCTCTCGTGCTGGAGTTGATTCCGGTGCGGGTGTTGCATCTTGCTGATGCACGCGGGCGCCGGCAACATCGAGTTGGCGGATCAGGATGGTGACGGCCTCGCGGGAGACGGCGGTGCCAGAGGGGTCCGCGATGACGGATACGTCCACGTCCGGCCAGGCTGATCCAGCGATCTTCGCAATCTGGTCCATGACGTGGCCGAGTGCCTTGCCTTCTACGATGCCGGTCCCGGCGAGATCGTAACGGTACACGGTTTCTGGGCCTTCAAAGATGGTGGCCGCATCCATAACGGTCACCGTAATCGTTGCCGCTGGTGAGGAGATAGGCGTTTCTGTAGACATTTATTCTTCTCCTTCCCCGTAAACCACCTGGGCGATTCCCAGGTTTTCGCCGCGGATGCTCCACTGCCCGCGCCCAGGCGGCTGGTGGCTGGGCTTGAGCCCAAAGATGGTGCCTTCGTCGCGGTCGGCATCGAAAAGCAGGAATGCAGGTTGCAGGTCGCGCACCGCGGAAAAGAACTGGCCGAACAGCGCCCGTCCGATGCCGCCGGATTTTCGGGCGATGACCATGTGTAAGCCGATGTCCCGCGCGTGCGGCAGAAGATCGATTAAGGGTGCCAAGGCGATATCGCTAACCAAATCTGCATCATCGATCACCACGAAAATATCCGGACCCTCCCACCAATCGCGGGCGGCGAGTTGCTCCGGGGTGATATCTGCTCCCGGCAAGCGTTGTTCCAGCGTGCGCACGGTATTGACGATTGCCTCCTGCGCACTGGATTGCGTCGCGGCATAGGCCGCCACCATGTCTTGATCCAGCGTGCCCAGGTGAGCACGGCGCTGATCGATGACCACCAATCGCGCCTCCTTCCGCGGAAGGCTACTAATCCCGCGCATTATCTGTGCCAAGAAGCTGGACTTGCCGCAGCCTTGTGCGCCGATGGCAACTAGGTGCGGTTCGCGCTCCGGATTCCACGCCAAGGTGGAAAGGTCGCGCCCGCCGATGCCCCACGGGATGCCACCAGTGGGGGCTTCGCCATGGGCGGCGAGCGCCTCTGGGGTCAGCACTGCGGGCAGCATCTTCAACCGCGGGGCGGGAACGGCGTTCGCATGCACGCGGCAGGTATGGGCGATATCTTGATTCGAGGTATGCGCGAGCAGCATATTTTCGCCGGCCTGTGTCAGCCCCCTACCCGGCGCTCCGGGCAGTTTTTGCTGCAGCTTGCGGTCAATAAGCGAATCGAGCGCCTCACCCAAGCGCAACTCAAGGCGGTGGGCGATGAGATCCCTAATCGCCGGGCGCATCGTGGTCCACCGGGAGGTCGCGATGACGACGTGGACATTAGCGGAGGCGCCGTCCGCAACGATATCCGTGATGGATTCAGCAATATCCTCAAACTCCGCGTTGGACGGGCCAATGTGGTGCCAGCCGTCGATGATCAAGAAGGTCTCGCGCGATTCCGGACGGCGAATAAACCCGGCGACTTCATCTACGATGCGGCGGATCTTCTCACCTTCCTCGCGCCCAGCTACCCCGGCAACGTGCGGTAGCCGGTCTAAGGCGGCCAGCTGCCCGCCGCCCAAGTCGACGACATAAAAGCGGATATCTTCCGGTCGCCGGTTAAGCGCCAAGGAGGAGACTATCGTACGCAGCGCGCCCGACTTGCCAGATTGCGGTCCCCCGCACAGGGCAAGGTGGCCGCCGTGTTGGTGAAAATCGATGACTAATTGGTCCTGCCGCTGGTAGTAAGGCCTATCGATGATCCCGATCGGCGCGGACAGTTCCGCTGCGGTGGACTCCGCGCCATCCATATCGAGGGACGATAGTTCAATGACCGGCGGCAGCGGAGGCAGCCAGATGCGGTGGGCCTCTTGGCCACGAGCGGCGGCCTCTTCGCCGGCGGCGCGAACCACCTCAGTAAGAACCGATGTGGATTCATCCATTACCACCGCAGGAGAATTCTGCGCAGCGGCATCGTCCTGCGCCCATCCCGTAAAAAGCTCCACCCGGCGCGGCGGGCCGGAAGGATTACCGTCCCGGTCCGTGACCGCGTGCATCCCCGCGCCAGATGCAGACCGGCGCGCGAGCGGCCCTGATACGTAGGAGGCCTGAAACCGGGTGAGGTCCTCGGCATCGGATTTCAGGTAACCGGCGCCGGGTTGGCCGGGAAGGTGATAAGCATCAGTCACGCCAAGGACCTGGCGGGATTCGGCGGAGGAAAAGGTTTTGAGGCCGATTCTGTAAGACAAGTGGGAATCTAGCCCCCGCAATCGCCCTTCTTCGAGCCTTTGGGAGGCCAAAAGGAGGTGTACGTGGAGGCTGCGCCCCAAGCGCCCGACGGCAACGAAAAGCTCGGCAAAGTCGGGGTGCTGACCCAGGAGCTCGGAAAATTCGTCCACGACGATGACCAGCGCCGGCAAGGGGCCGTAGTCCCGCACGGCATCCGCAGAGGCATTGTACTCGCCCACATTGGCAAAGTTGCCGGCGGTGCGCAGGAGCTCTTGACGGCGGTTCATCTCCCCGGAAATGGCGTCATACATGCGCTCTACCAGGGTGGATTCCTCTTCAAGGTTGGTAATGACCGCGGAGGTATGCGGCAGGCGGTCACAGCCTAAGAAGGTCGCACCACCCTTGAAATCTACCAACACCAGATTGAGTTCATCCGGGCTATGCGTGGCGGCAAAGGCGGTCACCAGGGTGCGCAGGAGCTCAGATTTACCAGAACCTGGGTTATAGGTACGATACAGTAACCCCGTCTACGGGCAGTGGACGAAATACTGCGCGTGGTAGACATACTGATTGATGTAGGGCTTAGGGGCTTACTTTTAACCCTGGGATAGGAAAACCGAAAATTTAAAATATTTTATGTACCGAAGTTTCTAAATTTTCCTGATTTGGTATGGAGAGCCGAAACCCAAGCCCTCAAAGCCTCCCCGATACACTCGAGGCTTCCGACATCGACAGGTGCAGCGTGCTACCAAGATTGATATTGTGACCCGACCCCCACACACAAACAACTTGACACGCTCTTTGCCGGCGTCGGTGCGCGGCCGTGAGGTGGTGTAGCGGCGGATGACGCGTTGCGCATGGACGAGACAACGCTGAATCATCGCGTTTGGCCAGCAGGCTTTAATCGCGGTGAGTGCGCCTTGTCCGACGTCGATGACGACGCAGAGCGGCTCGGCGATTTTGCGAAGAAGCTGCGTGTATGCGTGGACAGTTTCGTGTTTGGTCCAGTGCCAAGCAATGACGTGGTGGCGTCGATGAAGATCTGCTCGTAGACGCGCTGCGGGGCACCGTCGTTGGGGACGTCGATGAGCCAAAACGGTTCAATCGGCGATCAAGTGTCCAACGACTCACCCTTTGTTGCCCGGCGAGTTCAGACAACGTCACTGTGGAGGTGACATAGGAGATGAAGGCTTTAAAGTCGCAGGCCTGAGTGAGATCGGTGCGGGTTCGTGTCGTGGAGCTGCCGCAGTTCGGGTCTTTGCACCGCCACCTGGTTGTGCCTTTGGATGTGGTTCCGTTTTTCTTCATTTGCCCAGCACATACCGGGCATCGTGGTCTGTTTTTACTCACCCGGTAAGCACACCAGAGAGTGTCTGATGGTTTGTGTGTGGGTACCTAACCTGCATGAGGAGATGGACCAGAATGACTACTGTGGCGAGACGAGATCCGGCTGATAAGGCCAAGATTGATGCGGTTGAAAAGAAGCTGCTTGCTAACCCTGAAATCGCGAAGTTGATTGATGACCTAGGCACGTCGACAACGGATGCCAATGATCTGGTTCGGGGCATGTTGCAAGCCTCGATTACCAGAGGTTTGAATGCGGAAATGGATGCCCACCTTGGCTACGAGTCTGGTGATAGGAGAGGCAAAGCTGCAGCTGGGACAGACAATCACCGCAACGGAACGTATCCAAAGACTGTGGATTCTAACTACGGCCCGGTCACCGTGGATATCCCCAGAGACAGGACTGGGACGTTTATCCCAACTATGGTCCCTAAAGGCTCGAGACGCTTGACTGATGTCGAGTGAGATGATTGTCAGCTTGTACGCCGGTGGGATGACCATTAGGGATATCCAGCACCACATGGCAACTGCGATGCGGGTAGATATCTCCCGTGAGACGATTTCGGTGGTTACAACGCAGTCTTAGATGAGGTACTGGTCTGGCACAACCGCCAGTGAGACGAGTTCTACCCCGTGATATTCCTCGATGCGCTGCGCATTAAAGTCCGCGACGACGGCCGAGTAGTCAACAAATCTGCGTACATGGCAATCGGCGTGGATCTCGACGGTATTAAGCACATTTTAGGATTGTGGATTGCCAAGGAAGAAGGCGCTTCATTCTGGGCGCAGGTATGCGCCAACTTTTCTAACCGTGGGGTCAAGGACGTCTTTATCGTCTGCTGTGACGGGCTGAAAGGCCTGCCAGAGGCAGTTGAGGCAACCTGGCCGAACTCTATGGTGCAAACCTGTATCGTGCACCTGATTCGCGCCGCTAACCGGTGGGTAGCCTACGGGGATCGCCGGGGCGTATCAGCCGCGTTGAAAAAGATTTACACTGCCACGGACGAGCCCACAGCACAGGTTGCTTTAGACGAATATGCAGCCTCCGAGCTGGGTGAGAAATATCCCCGCTCAGTCAAGGTCTGGCGTGATGCGTGGGCGCGTTTCGTACCGTTTCTGCAGTTCCCACCAGCAGCCAGAAAGGTAATCTATACGACGAACTCCATTGAGTCGTTTAACAACCAGCTGCGTAAAGCTACCCGCAACAGGGTGCAGTTCACCAACGATGAATCAGCGATAAAGACGCTGTGGTTGATGATCTGCAACATCGAAGACAAACGAGCCGCAAAGAGGGCAAAGCAAGGCAAACGAGTCTCAGCGACAGCCGGCAGACTCATGGAAGGAGCCCGAGTTTCCGGCTGGAAACAAGCCATTAACCAAATGGCCGTGGCCTACCCCGACAGCTTCGACAAATACCTATAAACCTAGCCCCACACACAAACAACTTGACACCCTCCGAACAAGCAAGCATTGATAGATGCAGGTCTGCACTACATTTTGTCGGTGAAACCCCACCGTGCCTGAGGTGATTGAAACCTGGCGGCGGGAAATCCCTGGTGAAGCCTACGCCCACGGCCAGATCTGGACACAAGCCTCGGCAAGCGATGCGCGCAAACACACAACCCCGAATACGGTGACCCACTTCCAGTACTCCTATGATCGGGCCAGACGCGGCCTGCGCGGAATCAAAGAGCAAGTCGCAAAAGCCAAACGCGCTGTTGACGGCGAAATCGCCATTAAGCGCAACCGCTATTTCGATCTTTCCACCCCGAACAAGAAGGTCAACTACGCTCTCGCTGCCAAACACCGAGCCCTAGCCGGAATTAAAGGCTATGAAACCGACCTGACCGCTCTTCCCGCCCAGGAGGTTATCGGGCATTACCGCAGGCTATTCCACATTGAAAATGTCGTATCGGATGTCGAAATCAGACCTGAAAGCACGCCCAATCTATGCGAGGAAACAAAACTCGATCACAGCACATCTCAATATTGTGATGGCAGCACTAGCCGTGACCCACCTGATGGAGACCCGCAGTGGTCACTTCATCAAACGCCTCGTGAGAACACTCAAGAAATACCGCAGCTTTCAACTCGTCGTTGGCGGCGAAACCATTCACGCCGCCGTACCATTCCCGCCCGACCTCACTGCCACCATCCAAGTAATCACCGGCCGCGAACTTCCGCACAAAATTGGCCTAAGTCAGGTTAGAAGGGAATCAGCACACCGTCTCGTGGGATTCGTGCTCTGGGTGCTCAATCTGGATGGTGGAGTGCTCGATACCGTGTTCGCGCAGGGCCTGCTGGGCGGCATCCAACAGCGGGCCGGTGCCGACGGTGCCGTCGCGCACGATATGCACGGTCGTGAGCACGTTCACGCCGTCCAGGCTCCACAGGTGCAGGTCGTGGATGTCAGCAACGCCCTCGACCTGCCGCAGCGCGGGCTCGATCGCACTGGCGTCGAAGTCCGCCGGGACTTGCTCGAGCAGCACGCTCGTCGAAAGCCGCATGAGCTGCCAGGCGCGCGGCAGCACCATCGCCGCGATCGCTAGGGAGGCGATCACGTCCGCCGCCACAAACCCCGTGGTCAGTACCACGATGCCGGCCACGATTACTGCGACAGAGCCGAGCATATCCACTAACACGTGCAAGAACGCGCCCTCCACGTTGATCGAGGATTTGCGGTGCCGGTGCAGAACCCACGCCGATAGCGCATTCGCCACCAGGCCGATCACCGCGATGATCAGCATCGTTTTTCCCTGCACTTCGGCCGGGCTCTGCAGGCGGCGCACCGCCTCGACGACAATCCACACCGAGATCGCCAGCACCATCACTGCGTTCGCCAGTGCAGCAAGCACCTCCACTCGTCGGTAGCCGTACGTGGCCTGAGCCGATGCTTGTCGGCGCCCAACCAACACCGCTAACACCGCGATGATCAACCCCGCAGCGTCGGAAAGCATGTGCATCGCATCCGCCATCAGCGCCATCGAACCCGCCAACCAGCCGCCGATCAGCTCCGCGAAGAAGACGGTGCCGGTAATGCCTAGCGCAATCAAGAGTGCGCGCAGCGGCGTGCTGGAGTGATCGTGGTCGTGGTGCTCGTGTGCCATGCACTCAGCCTACCCCCGTCGACGCTTATTGACAATCAAATGCAAATGGATGGCGGTAAGCGCAGCCACTGAGGCCAAGTCGGCCTGCTTTAGGTCATTGTGCAGTTGTCCTTTGAATGTGTAGAGAAGCTGAAACATGAACAACCAAAAAGTAGGGTTAAGTAGCAGAAGGGGATGCGGACATTTTTTAGGACTATTCAGAGTAGCAGCTTGCGTCGGCGTTGATTGATGCTTAATCCGCCGAA
>NZ_JBEHGF010000011.1:0-77112 GCF_040225725.1 Corynebacterium sp. KPL4015
GAGATGCCGGTTTGTCAACGATGTCGCGACTGACCTGTCAAGCATGTCGCGACTCATGACAATGGCGGAGGATGTGGGATTTGAACCCACGAGGGGCGTGAACCCCGCACGCGTTCCAGGCGTGTGACATAGGCCGCTAGTCGAATCCTCCGAGAAGAAACATTAGCAGCCGTGGCAATTAGAATGCCAATCGCCTGGTCAGACGTAATTTCTGGGCAATTATTGGGCTTCGGTGGGGCAGGGTGGCGCGCTTACCGTACTGCTGCCGCTTACCGATGCCGCCCGCAGCCTCCGTCTCGCTCCGAGAGACGCGTATTTGGCTAATGTGGCCCGCGGGCGTTAGAGTAAAGGCAGGATTCCGCGTGGCGTCCATCCTCTGAACTCCCCCAGGGCAGGAATGCAGCAAGGGTCAGGAGGCTCTGACGGGTGCGCGGGGTCCCTTTTTTATGCAGGGTGCGTTAGTATTGGTGGCTAAACGTCGCACCACACTACGGAAGGTAGACATACTAATGTCGCTTCTTACTCTGGAATCATCCGCCTTGGCAGAACTTGCCGCGAAAGTCCGCGAAGAATACGCGGACCTGAAAGCAAAGGGTCTCAAGCTGGATCTGACCCGTGGCAAGCCGTCGAAGGCGCAGCTCGATCTCTCCAATGCGCTGTTGTCGCTGCCAGGTGAGGGAAACTACACCGATTCTGAAGGCGCTGACCTGCGCAACTACGGCAACCTGAAGGGCGTCAAGAAGCTGCGCGAGCTGTGGGGTGAGCTTACCAATATTGACCCGGAGCTCTTGCTGGCCGGCGATAGCTCCTCGCTCAACATCATGTTCGACCTCATTTCTTGGGCCTATACCTTCGGTACCAACGATTCGCCGCGTCCGTGGAGCGAGGAAGAAAACGTCAAGTGGATCTGCCCCGTGCCTGGCTATGACCGCCACTTCGCCATCACGGAACTCTTCGGCTTCGAGTTGGTGACGGTGCCGATGGAAGACGACGGCCCAGATGTCGAGGCCATCGCGAAGCTCACCCAAGACCCGCAGGTCAAGGGCATGTGGCTCATCCCCATGTTCTCCAACCCCACCGGCGTACTCATCTCAGAGGAAAAGACCCGCCGCCTGGCGGAAATGGATACCGCGGCGCCGGATTTCCGCATCGTGTGGGATAACGCCTATGCCGTGCACACGCTGACAGACGAGTTTCCGGAAGTCTTGCCGGTGCTGGACATCGCCAAGCAGAGCGGGCATCCCAACCGCTTCTGGGCCATGTCCTCGAGCTCCAAGGTCACCTTCGCGGGTTCCGGCGTGAGCTTCTTCGGCTCCTCGGCGGAGAACCTCGACTGGTACCTGGAGCACGCGGGCATCCGCGGCATTGGGCCGAATAAGATTAACCAGTTCGCCCACGCCGAGTTCTTCGGCTCCGCAGACGGCGTGCGCGAGCTGATGCGCAGCCACGCCGAGCTGCTGGCGCCGAAGTTCGCTGCCGCGCGCCGCATCCTGGATGAGCGCCTAGGTGAGTACGGCGTCGCGGAATGGACCGACCCGGAGGGCGGCTACTTCATCTCCATGGACGTCGTCGACGGCACCGCCACCCGCGTGTGGGAGCTGGCCAAGGACGCCGGCATCGTGCTCACCAAGGCGGGCGCGGCCTACCCGCACGGCCGCGATGAGAATGACCGCAATATCCGCCTGGCGGTTTCGCTGCCGCCGCAGGAGGAAATCGAGGAAGCCATCGACGGCGTCGCCACCTGCGTGCTCCTGGCAGCCATCGAAAAGGCGGAGGGCTAAAATCAACGCCGACGAATCTGCCGTGTGGCTTAGCGAGGTCATCCCGGCTCCGCTGGAGTTCCGGTACGTCGACGGGCGCAGGCTGGGTTTAGCCACGCTTGCCGATGCCCAATCCCTCGCCCTCACCACCACCTTCAACGACGTCGATACCGGCCTGCGCAGCGATGCCGAAGGCCTGGACGTGCGCTGCGAACTCGTCACTGTGGCGCGCGTGGGCCAGCCCGAAGTCGCCGCCGCCGTGGGGGCTGCGGCCGCGAAGTTGGAGAAGGCGGGCGGCCTCTTGCCCGCGCAACCCGGCGTCTTGCTGCCGTCACTTTTGGATCTCCCCGGCGAGCTGACCGTGCACCACGGGCTGCTCATCGCCCCGTACCTCTGGGGCGGGCAGACGCCGCAATACCGCGAGGAGAACCGCCTGACGCTCGTGCTGCAGCTGGTGATGCTGACGGATGCGGAATATGCGTTTGGGGTGGAAGAGGGCGTCGGCAAGCTGCAGGAAGCCGTGGCGGAGCAGGGCATTGACCTGCTGGACTGGTCGCGCGAGGGTTAGCCGGTAAACTGGCTAACCGTGGCTTTATACCGGAAATACCGTCCAGCAACGTTTGCCGAGGTCGTGGGGCAAGAGCAGGTCACCACGCCGCTATCTGCCGCCCTCGACGCGGGGCGCATCAACCACGCCTACCTCTTTTCCGGCCCGCGCGGCTGCGGTAAGACGTCTTCGGCGCGGATTATGGCCCGCTCGCTCAACTGCGAGCACGGGCCCACCTCGACGCCGTGCGGCAAGTGCGATTCGTGCGTGTCGCTCGCGCCCGGCGGCCCGGGCAACCTGGACGTGACGGAGCTCGACGCCGCCTCGCACAATGGCGTGGAGGACATGCGCGAGCTGCGCGACCGCGCCTACTATGCGCCGGCAGAATCGCGCTACCGCATCTTCATCATCGACGAGGCGCACATGATTTCCCCCTCCGGTGCCAATGCGTTGCTCAAGGTGGTTGAAGAGCCGCCGGAGCACGTGATTTTCATCTTTGCGACGACCGAGCCGGAAAAGATCATCGGCACCATTCGCTCCCGTACGCACCACTATCCCTTCCGCCTGCTTACCCCGCCCGCGATGAAGGGGCTGCTGCAAAAGACCGTGGCTTCCGAGGGCGTGCAGGTCGAAGACGCCGTCTATCCCATGGTCATTGAGGCCGGCGGCGGTTCCCCGCGCGATACCCTGTCGCTGCTGGACCAGCTTTTGGCGGGCGCGGGGCCCGATGGCCTGACCTATGACCTAGCGCGTCCGCTGCTCGGCGTTACGGACGTCACGCTTCTCGATGACACCATCGCCACCCTCGCCGAGAACGACAAGGCCGGCCTTTTCGCACAGATCGACAACGTTATCGAGGCCGGCCACGACCCGCGCCGGTTTGCGGTGGATCTGCTCGACCGTTTGCGCGATCTGATGATCCTGCAGGCCGTGCCGGGGGCTATCGATGCAGGCCTGGTTTCCGCGCCCACCGACCGCGCCGAGGTGCTCACCTCCCAAGCGCAGCGTTTTTCCGGCCCGCAGCTGACTTATCTTGCCTCGACGGTCAATGACCGCATCAGCGATCTGACCGGGGCCACCTCGCCGCGCCTGTTGCTCGAGATCATGTGCGCGCACCTGCTCATCGGTACCTCGTCCGCCGCGGCGCCGGGTGCAGCTCTCGGCGCCGCGAGCCAGCCAGGCCAATTGCCTCAGGCCGCCCAACCCAGCGGCGCCCCGCAATCCGCACAGTCTGGCCAGCCCAACCAGGCCGGCCAAGGGGTGCAGTCGGCACAGTCGGCGCAGGCAGCGCAGTCAGGGCAGCCAGGACAATCGGGCCAGGCGGCACCCTCTGCGGGAAACGGCCCGGCCTTTTCGGGGGCCCAAGACCCGCAGTCGGCAGCGGCCGCCATCATCGCGCGGCGCCGCGCAAAGTCCCAGGCCCAGCAAAACCAGCCTGCTCCGGGCTCCACCGCACCGGCGGAGCCACAGCAACGACAAAACCAGGCCGCCACGGGCCCTACTGGCTCAGAGGTGCCTGCACAACAATCAAATCAAGCGGCCGCTGGCACCGAGGCACAGTCGGGGCAAGCAACATCACCGTCACCATCGTCTCAACCGGAGGCAACGGCGCAGCAATCGCGTGGCGAGCATGAGGGTCCTGCGCAGTCGGCGCAGGCCACCCCGGCTGAGCAGTCTGCGCAGCCAGCACCGGCGGCGCAACATGAACAGCCAGCGCAAACGGAGTCGACAGGGGCTGAGAATCAGGGACGATCTGAGTTGTCCCAAGAACAACCGAGCGCGGAGCATGCGCAATCGGTGCAGGCTGATTGGGCTGGCCAGGCTGGGCCGTCTGACCAGGTGGAGAAGTCAGAAAGAGCTGATGGGTCTGGGCGGCCTGAGCAGCAGTCCGCGGATTCGCAGTCTAGCGATGTGCCTGAAAAGGAAGCTTCGGCTACCGCGGCAGGCGGCGACGTAGAAACTGACGGTAGCGCGAATCCATGGGGCCAGGAGCGCCAGGTTCCGCAGAATGCGCCAGCCCGCGGCAACGGCCAGGCGGAACCACTGGAGAAACCGGTGCCGGCGGCGACAGAGCAGTCGGAGGGGCAGCAACAAGCCCAGGCAGAACAACCGCAACAGCAAGGGGCATCGGCAAGCGGCGATGACGGTGACTTCGTGGAGGCAGTGAAGAGGAAATGGGTGGAGCTGAGGGGGAGCGTCGGCAAGCGGAATAAGGTCGCTGAAATCATGCTTGCCGAAGCCCGCGTGCTCGGATTCCGCGATAACACGCTGACGCTGGGGCATACCACAGGTGCGCTGGCAGAACGCATCAATGCGCCGGCGAATAATTCCGTCATCGTGGACGTGCTACGGGAAGAATTCCAACGCGATATTCAGGTCAACTGCGTGGTGGGCACGGACCCAAAGACCGCCGGGTTCGATGCGCCGCGGGCGCCGCAAAGCAAACCCGAATGGAACCCCAACGCGCCCGAACGCGAGCCGAGCGACGACAAGGAGGCAGAGAGTAAGCCCGGGTGGCGCTCGCGCATCGCCAAGGCAACCGAGGCGGCGAAGCAACGCGATGACGAAATTGCGCGCACGCCGCAATTTAGCAACGGGGTGCCGCTGCCGCCCGAGCCGGAGGGCCCCGCGGACGAACCGCCGCCGGAAGAACCGCCGGCCTATACCCGCGATGACGAAGAACGCGACATGGTCGAAGCCGCGCAGTCCGCAGGCGAAATGGACCACCGCAGCGCCACCGAGGTGGCGATGGAGCTCGTGGAAAAGGAACTAGGCGCACGCCGTGTTTAGGACTGTGGCACGGTAGACTCGGGCGGTAGCAAAGCTATTGAGAAAGGACGAAAACTATGGCTGAACAAGATTCCACCCCACAACCCAACGACATGAACGACCTCATCGCGCAGGCAGCGCAGGTGCAGGCCGAGCTGCAGAAGGCGCAGGAAGAAATCCTGGCCACCAACGTTGAGGGCAGCGCGGGCAATGGCCTGGTTAAGGTGACCATGACCGGCGGCGCCGAGCTGGTAGACCTGCAGATTGATAAGTCCGTGGTTGACCCTGAGGACATCGATACGCTGCAGGACTTGGTGATGGGCGCGTTTAAGGATGCCCACGCCGCTGCGGGCAAGTTGGCACAGGAAAAGATTGGGCCCCTGTCGCAGGGCATGGGCGGCCAGGGTGGGCCGTCGATGGATGACATGTTCGGCGGCTTCTAGCTGCGCGATATTCTACAAAGGCCGTTGCCCCGATGATGGGGTCGCGGCCTTGACGTAATTTTGGGAGTTGTGGTGTTTGAAGGACCTCTGCAGGACCTCATTGATGAGTTTTCGCGCCTGCCGGGCATCGGCCCGAAGTCGGCGCAGCGTATCGCGTTTCATGTGTTGCACATGGAACCGGAGGATATTGAGCGCCTGCAAAATGCCTTAGGCGGCGTGCGCGACGGCGTTACTTTCTGCCGCATTTGTTGCAATATTTCGCGCGAGGATGTGTGCCGGATTTGCATCAATTCGCAGCGCGATGCCTCCACCATTTGCGTCGTGGAGGAGCCGAAGGACATCCAGGTCATCGAGCGTACGGGTGAGTACGAGGGGCGCTACCATGTGCTTGGCGGTGCGCTGGACCCGCTGGCTAATGTTGGGCCGAAGGATTTGAATATTTCCACGCTCCTCCAGCGGCTGGGCGGGGTGCTGCCGGATAGGGAGTTGGCGGATTCCACGCCAGAGGCCCCGCTTTACGACGACACCCCCACCATCCGCGAGGTCATCCTCGCCACAGATCCGAATACGGAGGGCGAGGCCACCGCGGCATACCTGGTGCGGTTATTGCGGGATTATCCCGATTTAAAGATCACTAGATTGGCCTCCGGCATGCCGCTCGGAGGCGATTTGGAGTTCGTGGACGAGCTCACCTTGTCCCGTGCGCTTTCGGGGCGCTTGACTATCTAGGTGTCCGCAGCACCGGCCCGGGACTTTTGGTTTCTTGGGGTTTAGGGCACGTTGGCGGTGGGCCCGCGTGGCGCGCGGCCAGTAAAGACTGGGGGAGGCGCATTCGGCTCCGGTGGCGAGGCCGAGTGCGGCCGTGCAGCGGAACCCGGAGGGTCTGATGACGGGGCGGGGCGGCCCGCGTGGCGCGGATGCGGCGGCAGCCAGGCGATGCGCCCGTTGATGCGCGCCATCCGCCCCCGCCCCGGAAGGCCGTTGATGGAATTGTGGTACGGGCACAAAAGGCACATATTCGCCGGGTGGGTGTGGCCACCGCGGGCGTATTCGAAGATGTGGTGGGCTTGGCATTCAGCGGCGGGGCGCCTGCAAGCGGGCCAGGCGCAGCGCGCGCCTTCGGCCTCGAGCATGCGGCGCTGCTTGGCGGAGGCGTGGCGGGCACGGTAGAGGTTGACGGGGCCTTCCGCGGGGTGGATGAGGGTAAAAAGCCCGGCGCCGGCGAGCGTGCGACGGAGGAGATCAGCGCCGGTGATGGTGGCACCGTTGGTCATGGCGAGGCGGACTTCTGAGCCCTCGCCGCGCAGGATTTTCAGGTAATCCGGCAGCTCGATGATGACATTGGTGGTCACGCTGGCCGGCGCGACGGCACGGGAGCCGGTGAGCCAGGCGAGGGGATTATCCTTCGCGGTGGCCCAGATATCGGCCATTTCGGCGGCGGGGCCGGTAAAGCTCAGCGTGGTTTTCTCGCCGTGCAGGATGCGGCGCCCGCCGTCTTCGCGCTCGGGCGGTGGGGCGATTTCGCGCAGCAGGCGTGTGGCGGCGCGGGACACTTCGGCGGTGGTCCCGGCGGTAGCGCACAGGGTTTCGCGGAAGCGCCAGCGCTCGGTGGGATTTTTCACGCGCCGGGAACGGCGGGCGATGAGCGCGAGCGTGGCCAGGCTGTGCTGGTTGCGGCGCGCGGCGGCCAGCGCGCGGCGCTGATAGCGCGAGTGGCTGGTAGGTGCGAGGAAAGCCTCGGCGGTGCGGCGCAGCTCGCGCGCGTGGTCCGCAGGCAGGGGCAGGTCAGCGGCGGCGTAGGCCTCTTCAATCAGGTCTACGCCGCGCTTGGCGATGTCCCCCAGCTGCTCCAATAACGTCATGCCCCGCAGCCTAGGGTTGGGGCCTGGGAGCTACAAGGCGGCCGCGCCCGGCCTGTGGATAACTCGGCTCTTTTTGGCTGTGAGGGCCGAGAATTGGCGAAGTTATCCACAGGTTTAGCGCTGGGAGCGCGGCGGCTCGGCGGCGTTGAAGCGCTCGGTGCGCAGGCGGTCGACGGCGGGGATATCCAGCGGATCGAGATCGGCGAGCGGGATGCCCATGGCTTGGGCGAGGAGCAGATCCGCGAGCTGCGGGTTGCGGGCCAGGGCGGGGCCGTGCATATAGGTGGCGATGACGCTGCCCTGCACGGCGCCTTCGTAGGTGCGTTGGGTGGAGCCGTCGGCGAGGTCTGCGGTGGCGGCCTGGTCGGCATTGCCATTGCCGCGGGTGAGGGTTCCCAGCGGTTGGGCGGACGGGCCGAGGATGGTCGCGCCCAAGTGGTTTTCGAAGCCGGTGAGCGGCTCGGTGAGATCTGCGGTCACGCCGGCGCCGGTAGGAGTGGAGGATACCTCGCCGATGGCGCGGTCTTGCATGCCGGCGGTGGTGGCATCGATAAGCCCGACGCCATCGATAACCCGGCCGGAAGCGCGGAAGGACTCGCCGAGGACCTGCAGGCCGGCGCAAATGGCCAAGATGGGGCGGCCGGACGTGGCGGCGCGGGTCAGCCCGCCATCGGCAATGAGGTGCTCTGCGGCAAGAATCTGCGCGGTGTCTTCGCCGCCGCCGATGGTATAAATATCCAGCGTCTCGGGCACCGGCTCGCCCAGCCGGATGGGGTGGATCTCGGCGTCGAGGCCGCGCATGCGGGCTCGCTGGCGCAGCACGAGGGCGTTGCCGTCATCGCCGTAGGTACCGAGGACATCGGGAAGCACTAGGCCGATATTAAGCATTATTAGCCTCCTTGGACAGGGCCTTTTTCAGATCGCGGAAGGCGGTGTAATTGGCAAGGACCTCGATGCGGCCCTCGGGGCAGGCGGTGAGCGCATCCATGGGGTCCGGGATGAGCTCGTGGGTGATATCCGCGTAGACGAGGCGGACGGCAAGGTCGGTTCCGCGCTCGCCGGCGGCCTTGACGCTGAGCCCGTTAAAGCCCTCGAATTTTACGTCCCAGAGCCAGGACATGTCGATGCCATCGGCAACCTGCCCGTTCGTGGCGATGACCAGCCCATCGGCGCTGCGGTCCACCATGGACAGGGCCTCTTGCCAGCCGGCGGGGTTCTTGGCCAGCAGCAGGCGAATCTCGCGGCCCTTCCAGTGGATGGTGGAATACCGGCCGGCGACGTCATCGATGCTTTCTGCCGCGGCAATAGCGCGATCCAAGTCCACGCCGAAGCCCTCGACAGCCGCGGCGATGGCCTGCGCCGCGTTACCGCGGTTGGCACGGCCCGGCAGCGCCAGGTTCAGCGGGCGCTTTGCGGTGGGGGTAATAACGCCATGCTTGTCGATGCCCCACGTCGGCTGCGGGCGGCGGAACTCGCGGCCATCGGCAAGCGGCTTTACTGCGTACCAGTCATCCTCGGTGCGCACGACGTGGCCGCCGGTGCGCGGGCAGGTGACGGAATCGCCGAGCCAGCCGGCACCGGCAGAAACCCAGATGACGTTCTTGGCGTCGTAGGCAACCGAGGTCATGAGCACGTCATCGCAATTGGCGATGACCAACATGTCCGGGTGGGCCTCCACGGCGCCGCGGAGAGCGCGCTCGATCTTGTTGATCTCGCCGACGCGGTCGAGCTGATCGCGGGTGAGGTTGAGCAGCACAAGCGCCTGCGGGTTGAGGTTATCGGCGACGTGCGGCACGTGCAGCTCGTCGACCTCGAGGACGAGGTGTGAGGCGTCCTTGCCCGCCATGAGCGCGGAGATGATGCCGGCGTCCATGTTATCGCCGCCGTCATTGGTGGCGACCTGGTGTTCGGCGCGGACCGCGGCGGCGAGCATGCGGGTGGTGGTGGACTTGCCGTTGGTGCCGGTGACCAGCACGGCCGGGCGCCCGCCGCCCAGGTTGGTCATGATGGAGGGGTCAATGGCATTGGCGATAAGGCCGCCGATCATTCCGCCGGCGCCCCGGCCGGTGGCGCGGGAAGCGGTGGTGGCCAGCTTCGCGGCGGATGTCGCGGCGGTGGTGCGCAACTTCTTCAAGGCACCCGGGACTGAAAAACTCATGCCCTCTAGGGTAGCCGGGGAAGTGGGCTAGGCGTTGTTCTTGGGTGCCGAGCCGCCAGAATTTCGCCGCCCCCGGCCGCGCCCGCCGCGCCTGCGCCGCCGTTTCTGGCTCTTGCTCTGGTTATTCCCGCCGCTCTTTTGCGGGGGCTGGCGCCGCGCCGGCGGCTGGGCTGTGGTGGGGTCTTCGATGCGGGTGAGGGCATCGAGAAACGCGGCATCAGACATCAGCGGGATGCCCTTGCGCTGGGCGTGCATGGCCTTGCCCACGAGATCCGTGGTGACATTGCACACGACAAGCGATGCCTCGCGGGTGAGCTTTTCCGAATAGTTCAGCTCCTCGCGCATGAGGGCGGAGATAATCGTATCCGGGTCCTCTAGGATTTCGGGGGCCACGACAATTTCCATGCCGCGGCGCAGTTCCTTGCCGGGCTCGTATTTTCCGGGGTTGTGGTGCTGCACGGGGGCCTCGGCGGCATCGACGCGCACGTGCGAGCGTTGCAGGCCAAAGCGGTCGGCGCGGACATCGTCTGGGGCATAGCTGCGCACGGGGCCGCGCTGTTGGTGCTGGTAGAGCTGGATGAGCAGCTCCGTCTCCTCGCGCGAGGTCTCCTGCTCCGGGCGGCGGGCGCGTTCCACCGTTGCCTTAGGCTCGGCAGCCAGGCCATTCTGCTTAGCGACGCCCCTCAGCCGCACATCATTCGACCGTACCCCCTGCGCATACGAGGTGGCCAGGGTATCGATGATGCGTACGGGGGCGGGCATGTGTCCCACCTTTTGGCGGCGCCGTTTGCCCTTATTGCGCCCGCGGTTGCGCGCGCGGTTTTGGCGGGCGGCGGTCATCATGGCGCGGCGGGCCTCGGCGACGATAAAGCCCCAGGTATAGGGGATATCGTGGACGACGAGGGTGCGGCCATCGATAAGCTTATCCAGCGATTTGAGGACTCTGCTAAAGGCAGGGGCCTGCTCAATATCCGCGACGGTCAGCCCGTGGAGGTGGTGTGGGCCGGCATCGATATCCGGCTTGAGCACGGCGTGGAAGCGCTGGCCAATATCGCCGGCGTTATCAAAGGCCACCGCATCAATGGTGACGATGCGCCCGGTCGACGGGTGGATGCCCGTGGTCTGCAGCGTGAGGGCTACGTAGGGGTGCTTGGTGACGGTCTCGGCCTTGTCCGGCTGCTTTTGCGGTGCGCTGTCCGCGCTGGATGCGGACGGAGCAGCTGAAGCAGCGGGGTCGGCTGGGGTTTTCGGTGTCGCCGGCCCGCCGGAGGGGCGGACGGCGCGGCGTGGACGGGGCCGAGGCCGGCGCGGGCCTGGTTTGGCCATACCTGTGCTGTTGGGGACGCTGGTGCTGGATTCGCTTTGGGAGTTGGGGCCCGGCTTGCGCTGCTGTGCCGCAGCCTTGGTCTCCGGTTGGGCGGCGGAGTTGGCTGCGGAGTGAGGGGACGCCTGGGCGTGGGTCCTAGCCGCATGCTGGGACGCCATAGTCGCCGGCGAGGGAGCCTGCGGCGACTGTGGGGAGGGGCCAGGTGTGTTATTCATCAGCCTTAGTCTAGTATCCCGGAATTCCTGTGGCGGGACAGGGCGCGCCGTGCCTTTTCGGTGCCTAATCCGGTTTAGTGGAAACTAAACCGCGACGATGAGTACGGTCACCAGCGCCACGACGGCGACCACGGCTATGGCCGTGACCCACCACCCAGTGTGGCGTGTGGGTTCCGGGGTGGCCGTTACGGCGCGAAAGCTGCTGGTTTCGAAGGTCTCGGTCGCCGCCTGCGTGGTCGGGGTGGCAACGGCCACGGAGTCTTCGTTGGAAGCGGGCAGCGGATCGCCGGCGTAGATGCTCAGCACGCGATCGTTGCCGCGCGGGGCGTGGTAGGCGTGGGCGAGGATGGGGGCATCGGCAAGCGGGGGCAGCGAGGGACCCGGGGACAGGGTGGTGAGGAATTTAGGGCCGAAGAAGACATCGACGGCGTCGGTGGAAGGCACCAGGTTGACTAGCACGTGCATCCGGGCCTGGGCCGGGATATCGAGATCTGCGGGGAGATCGGTGATATCGATGGGCGGGGCATAGCCGAGCATCGTATAGGGCCCGCCGGGCGGATTATTCGCCGGCAGGCAGAGCCCGGGGCGGGGAAGCAGGAGGGCGACGTGGCCATCGGCATGCGGCTGGGCTGTGGCGGCTGGGGTGAGACCGGCGCGGAAAAGGAGGTCGATCTCGGGGTATTCCGTGCGGTCCGCGGCGCTGATGGTGCCGATCTGGCCCTGTGCTTCCACGCTTAAACCGCCCTCCTGGCTGGGAGCCAGGGTGACGGTAAAATCCTCCGTGCCCTTCACCGATGCGCCGTGAATGGGCAAGGCCTGCACCGCGCCGAGGCCGCGGTGGGGGATGAGGTAGGTAGAAGAAGGCATAGTCGATCTTCTACCATGTCGGCCCGCGCCCGCGTTATGCCAACGCGCGGTTTACTGCGGAGGTAATCGCGTTGATGGAGGCGCGGGTCGTGGAAGCGGCGATGCCTGCGCCCCAGACCTTGTTCTGGTTGACGTCGGCGGCAATGTAGCAGGCGGCCTCGGCATCATCGCCGGCCGAGCGCGATTGCTGGGAGTAGTCGATGACATCGAAATCGATGCCCAAGGACTCCAGCGCATTGGCGTAGGCGGCAATGGGGCCGTTGCCGGTGCCGGTGACCTCGGATTCCTTGCCGTTATAAGTCACGGTGGCGGTCACGGTGGCATCGGTATCATCGGCGGAAATATTGTCGATCTCAAACGATTCCAGGTGCAACGGGGTGGTGCGGTCCAAGAATTCGGTGGCGAAGATGTCCCACATATTCTTGGAGTTGACCTCGCCGCCTTCGGTATCGGTGATTTCCTGCACGACGGTGGAAAACTCCGCCTGCATGGCGCGCGGCATATTGATGCCGTGGTCGGTCTTCATGATGTAGGCGACGCCGCCCTTGCCGGACTGGGAGTTGACGCGGATAACGGCCTGGTAATCGCGGCCCACGTCCTTCGGGTCGATGGGCAGGTAGGGCACCTCCCAGATGGCATCGCGCAGCTCTTCCCAGCTGACGTCGGTGGAATTGGCCTCCGGACGCACCGTTGCGGCCAGCGCGTCCAAGCCCTTATTGATGGCATCCTGGTGCGAGCCGGAGAACGCGGTAAAGACCAGTTCACCGCCGTAGGGGTGGCGCTCCGGGACACGCAGCTGGTTACAGTACTCCACGGTTTCGCGGATCTTGGGCAGATCGGTGAAATCGATCTGGGGGTCAACGCCCTGAGTGAGCATGTTCAGGCCCAAGGTCACCAGGTCCACGTTGCCGGTGCGCTCGCCATTGCCAAACAGGCAGCCCTCAATGCGGTCGGCGCCGGCCATATAGCCCAGCTCGGCGGCGGCAACGCCCTCGCCGCGGTCATTGTGGGGGTGCAGCGAAATCAAGATGGAATCGCGCCGGGCCAGGTTGCGGTCCATCCACTCGATGGAATCGGCGTAGACATTCGGCGAAATCATCTCCACCGTGGACGGCAGGTTGATGATCATTGGGTTCTCGGGGCTGGGATCCATGATGGCGACCACGTCATCGCAGACCTCGCGGGCGAAATCCAGCTCGGTGCCGGTAAAGGACTCGGGGGAGTATTCCCAGCGCCAGTTGGTATCGGGGTAGTCGGCGGCGATGGATTTGATGAGCTCGGCGGCATCGGTAGCCAGCTTCTTGATTGCCGGCTTGTCCTTGCGGAAGACCACGCGGCGCTGCAGCTTCGAGGTGGAGTTATAAAAGTGCACGATGACGTTCTTGGCGCCGGCGCAGGCCTCGAAGGTGCGGCGGATCAGGTGTTCGCGGGCTTGGACGAGGACCTGGATGGTCACGTCCTCTGGAATCTTATCGCCCTCGATGATTTCGCGGACGAAGTTGAAGTCCGTCTGGGAGGCGGACGGGAAGCCGACCTCGATTTCCTTGTAGCCCATCTGCACCAGCAGGTCGAACATGCGGTGCTTGCGCTCGGGGCTCATGGGATCGATCAGTGCCTGGTTGCCGTCGCGCAGGTCCACGGCGCACCACTGCGGGGCGTGGGTGATCTTCTTTCCCGGCCAGGTGCGGTCCGGCAGGTCGATGTCCTCGACCTCTACGGCGAAGGGTTGGTAGCGCTCGAAGGGCATGGAGGAGCCGCGCTGCTTATTCCACGCAGGCTGTCCCTCGCGGGGAGGGCCTGCAGGGGTGGTGATTTCGCGGGGTGCGCTAATGAAGGAATCGTTGGGAGACATGGGGGTGCGGTGTCCTTAATGTGTTTGGTGTCGGGAAGTGCGACGGCCAGCTGGGCTAAGGATTGCCAGACTCCGCGACGGGGCGCTGGCCGTAGGTTTAGGCCGAAATCCCGCCGCGGCAGATAAGGAGTAGGTCGTTCCGCAATGTCATACCGGTCACACTACAGAGGATCTCACGGTGTGGCAACATATTTCATTCAGCGGGACGCGCGGGCCCGTGGCGTACCATACTGATGTGCCTACTGTTCCTACCACCCGCCGCCCCACAGCCGCGCCCGCGCTGCGCTGCTGGTTTTATGCTGCACTAGTGGCGGTTGCGGGAACGGCGATTCGCCTCAGCGTGCTCGCGGCGCTGGCCGCGGCGCAGGGCGATTCCCTCTGGGGGCTGCTGAATAAATGGGACGCCAACTACTACGTGGATATCGCCCGCGCGGGCTATGCCCCGGCGGATGAAACGACCCTTGCGTTCTTTCCCGGCTTCCCGCTGGTGGTGCGGGCAGTTAGCAACCTGCTGGGCACGGACGTTGCAGGCACGGCGATGGTCCTCAACCTCTTTTTCACCATCGCCTTGGCAGCGGGCGTCATGGCGCTGGCTAGGCAGATGGGGCTGGGGGTGCGCGGCCAGGTGCTCGGCGCGACGGTGGTCACCAGCGCGCCCATGAGCATCGTTTTTGCCATGCCCTATACGGAGGCGCTCTTCGGCGCGCTCGCGATCTGGGCCGTGGTGATGTTGCATGATCAGCGCTGGATCGCGGCCGGGGTGCTGATCTTTCTTGCCTCTTTCGTCCGCCTCACCGTGGTAGATCTCATCGTGGTCTTCGCGCTCATGGTGCTCTGCAAGGCGCGGCGCACCTGGTGGGCTTGGCTGAGCGTGGCGGTATCGGCGCTGCCCTTAGCTGGCTATATCTGGTGGGCCAATCGCCATTTACCCGGCGCCGGCGGCTACTTTGGCCTGCAGGAAAAGCACTGGAATTCCGGTTTCGATGGTGGCCGGGCGACGGTGTCCTGGGTAGCAGAGACGCTGTCTAGCGCCACGAATGGTGGGTATTTGCTCAGCGCCGCAGTCATCATCGCCGCCCCCATCTTCCTGCTGCTGGCCTGGGGGCGCCTGCCGCTGCCAGCCTGGCTCTTTGCCGCGGTGCTGATGGCCAATGTGCTGCTTTCCGATGGCATCATGCACTCCCGCCCCCGCCTCTTACTGCCCGCAGCGGTGGTATTGGTGCCGTGGGTGGGCAAGAAGGGGGCATCGGCAAGCGTGGGTGCCTGGGTGCTCTTCGGAGCCTGGTTTTCGGCCTATATGCTGACCGTATTCGAGTGGGCGATCTAGCTGCGCTGGCTGACCGGGTTGCGGGACAAAATGATGGTCGCGGCAATCATGACGCCGAGCGCGGCCACCATGACGAGCCAGCCGGCGGTGGAATCAATGAGGAACTTTTCGCCCAAGACCATATAGCCCAGGCCGAAGGCGACGATGGGCTCGAAGATGGTCATGGCCGGCAGCGACTGCGCCAGCGGGCCGGCGTTAAAGGAGTATTGCTGCACTACGGTGCCGGTCAGGGCGAGGCCGATGAGGCCGTAGAACTGCCAGCTGCCCACCAGGACGCTCAAGCCTTCGTGGGTGAAGATATCGACCACGGCCTTGGAAAGCAGGGCGACGAAACCGTAGATGACGCCGCAGGCCGTGCCCAGGGCGAGCGGGCGCTGCTCGCGGAATTTATGGCCGGCCACGCCCAACGCGACCAGGGTGGCCAGGCCCAATAGCAGGGCGGGCCACCACTGGCTCCACTCCGGCCGGGGATTGCCGGCAACGGGGCGGCCGTAGACCACCATCACGCCGACCGCCACCGTGAGCGCAATGGACCAGAACGTCTCGTGCACGGGCATGGGGCGCTTGGCATACCAGGCCGAAAGCGGCAGGGTAAACATGAGCGAGAGGACCAAAATGGGCTGGACTACCAGCAAGGTACCAAAGCCCAGGGCGACGACCTGGAGGCCATAGGCGAGGATGGCTGCGCCAGTGCCGACCCACCACAGTGGGTTGGTCATAGCGGAGCGCATGACTGAATCGTCTGCTTCAAGGGCGATGCGGTGGCGAACGACCGTGCCCCAAGCAACCGTAAGCGCGGAGGCGAGCGCGAAGAATACGGCGAGGAGGTTGCTTAACACCCGCTCAACGCTAGTAAAAAAGTGACGGAGATGCATTTTGCTTATCGATGCCGCCCCCGGCCCGGCGCCTAGCGCGCGCACGGGGGTGTATGTGAATAAAATAAAAGTATTGTCTCGGAATTATGATGAGGTGTAGCGCCTTGCGGGGTAGCATAGGAATTTGACTAGTGTCCGACAGGTATTTCTGTGGCGCGTCTGCGCGCAGGGGTGCCTTTTAAAACGAAAGGTGGCAACCACACCGTGGCCCTGATCGTTCAAAAATACGGCGGCTCCTCCCTCGAATCCGCAGATCGCATCCGCGCGGTAGCGGAGCGGATTGTGGCCACTAAAAAGCAGGGCAATGATGTCGTCGTGGTGTGCTCCGCTATGGGGGATACCACCGATGAGCTTCTTGACCTTGCAGCGCAAGTCAATCCCGTTCCCCCGCAGCGCGAAATGGATATGCTCCTTACCGCCGGCGAGCGCATCTCCAATGCGCTAGTGGCCATGGCGGTGGAGTCCCTGGGCGCGAAGGCCCAGTCTTTTACCGGCTCCCAGGCGGGCGTGCTGACGACCGAGCGCCACGGCAATGCGCGCATCGTTGACGTCACCCCCGGCCGCCTGACCGAGGCCTTAGAGGATGGACAGATCTGCATCGTCGCCGGATTCCAGGGCGTGAATAAGGACTCGCGCGATGTGACCACGCTGGGCCGCGGCGGGTCCGATACCACCGCGGTCGCCCTGGCGGCGGCGCTCAAGGCGGATGTGTGCGAAATCTACTCCGATGTCGATGGCGTCTATACCGCCGATCCGCGCATTGTTCCGGATGCGCAAAAGCTAGAAAAGCTCTCTTTTGAAGAGATGCTGGAAATGGCCGCCGTAGGATCCAAGATTCTGGTCCTGCGCAGCGTGGAATACGCCCGCGCTTTCAATGTTCCGTTGCGAGTTC
Source organism: Corynebacterium sp. KPL4015 (assembly GCF_040225725.1). Taxonomy (NCBI): domain Bacteria; kingdom Bacillati; phylum Actinomycetota; class Actinomycetes; order Mycobacteriales; family Corynebacteriaceae; genus Corynebacterium; species Corynebacterium sp. KPL4015. The sequence continues at coordinate 16,895 of NZ_JBEHGF010000011.1, forward strand.
GCTCGTCTTATTCAAATGACCCCGGCACGTTGGTGACCGGCTCGATGGAGGATATCCCCGTGGAAGAAGCAGTACTTACTGGTGTAGCAACTGATAAATCCGAGGCGAAGGTAACCGTGCTGGGCATCCCAGATCGCCCGGGCGAGGCCGCGAAGCTTTTCCGCGTCATCGCCGATGCGGAGATCAATATCGATATGGTGCTGCAAAACGTCTCCTCCCTGGAGGATGGCACCACCGACATCACCTTCACCTGCCCGCGCGCCGATGGCCCCCGCGCGATGGAGCTATTGAGCAAGCTGCAGTCTGAGGGCGGCTGGTCCAATGTGCTTTACGATGACCAGGTGGGCAAGGTCTCCCTCGTCGGCGCCGGCATGAAGTCCCACCCCGGCGTGACGGCGGACTTTACCGAGGCCCTGCGCGATGTGGGAGTGAATATGGAGCTTATTTCCACCTCCGAAATCCGCATCTCCATGCTGACGCGCGAGGCAGACCTGGAAAAGGCGGCGCGCGCCCTGCACGATAAGTTCCAGCTCGGCGGCGAGGAAGAAGCCACCGTCTATGCTGGAACCGGACGATAAACCAGAGCACTACAGAGCAGTAAAAAGGAAGACAATGACTACCGTTGCAGTCGTCGGCGCCACCGGCCAGGTCGGCCGCGTGATGCGCTCCATTTTGGAAGAACGTAATTTCCCGGCGGATAAGGTGCGCTTTTTCGCCTCTGCCCGTTCCGCAGGCACCGAGCTGGAATTCCGCGGCGAGCAGATTGAAGTGGAGGACTTGGCCGAGGTCACCGAAGAATCCGTTGCCGATGTCGATATCGCGGTATTTTCCGCGGGCGGTTCCACCTCTGAGAAGTGGGCCCCGGTCTTTGCCGCCGCGGGCGCTACCGTGGTGGATAATTCTTCGGCCTACCGCAAGGACCCGGAGGTCCCGCTCGTGGTATCTGAGGTAAACCCTGAGGAGGCGAAGAACCCGCCGAAGGGCATTATCGCCAATCCGAACTGCACCACCATGGCCGCCATGCCGGTGCTGAAGGTTCTGCACGATGCCGCCGGCCTCAACAAGCTGCACGTATCGTCCTATCAGGCGGTATCCGGTTCCGGCCTGGCGGGCGTGCAGACGCTGGCCGCGCAGGTCTACAGCGTGGGCGATCACAACGTGAACCTAGTCCACGATGGTTCTGCCCTCGATGATGAGGACCTGGGACCTTTCGTCGCGCCCATTGCCTATAACGCGCTGCCCTTTGCCGGTAACCTCGTCGATGACGGCAGCAACGAGACCAACGAAGAACAGAAGCTGCGCAATGAATCCCGCAAGATTCTCGGCCTGCCGGACCTCAAGGTTGCCGGCACCTGCGTGCGCATTCCCGTCTTTACCGGTCACACCCTGACCATCCACGCGGAGTTCGACAAGCCCATCACCCCCGAGCAGGCCACCGAGCTTCTAAGCGATGCCCCAGGCGTGACGGTTGCCGATGTCCCCACCCCCCTCGCCGCCGCCGGCAAGGACGATTCCTTGGTCGGGCGCATCCGCCAGGATCAGACGGTAGATGACAATAAGGGCCTCGTCCTCGTCGTCTCTGGCGATAACCTGCGCAAGGGCGCTGCGCTCAACACCATCCAGATCGCAGAACTTTTGGTATAGCCGCGAAGCCTTGCCCGGCGCATAAAAATTCGGCTCCTCGTTCCTGTAATGGGAAGCGAGGAGCCGAATTGCGTGTGGCTTCTAAAGCTTAAGCCTTAGTCTTCGTCTTTCTTGCCAAAGTCCAAGTCACTATCAACGGAAGGTACTTCCGGCTTCGTGTGCTGGACGTAGGTGACGGAAGGCGCGGGCTCTGAACGGTCGTAGTCGAGTTCATCGTCCTCTTCGAGCTCCTCGTGGATATCCTCGGCGAGGTGATCGATGAATTCTTGCGTGTGCATATTGGAGGCCGCGGCTAGCATGCGCAGCTCGCGCTCGTTCTTCTTGGTAAAGCGCTCGCGCGGGTCCAGCTTGCGGGCGACGAGATCGTGGGCGCGCATGCGGCGATCGGATTCATCGGCAAGCATGCCGCGGTTTTTAATGCGGTTATAAACCATCACGACAATCATCAGCAGGCCGAGGTAACCCAGGATGGGGTAGACGTTGCTGACCAAGGACTGGAAGCCGATGAAGGACAGGATGAAGCCGATGATGCAGGATGCGGCGTATACGGGGTAGAAGCGCTGTGGGTTATTGCGGGTCAGGCGCTTGCCCAGGGCGTAGAACATACCGATGGCAGTGTTAAAGACCATGCCGTAGATAACGAAGGTCATCAAGATGCCGAGAACCGGGTGGATGCCCGTAATCAGCTTCAGTACCGGCATGTCCTCGCCGTTGACGTCCTTAGCCTCGAAGAAGAGGGCGAAGACGAGCAGGGCCAGCAAGATGAGGTAAAGGAAACCACCGATGAGGCCGCCGATGCCCACGGCGCGGTTATCTAGGAAGTTACCGCCGATGACGATGGACATGGATACGGCCGTCATGACGTTCAGGCCGGTGTAGTTCAGCGCAGAAAGCCACCAGTTAGGCAGCGAGGTATTGACGTTATCGATGGCCCAGGTATTCAGGGACGCGAAGTCCACATCGGCCGTAAGGATGGTGTAGCCAGTGGCCAGCACCACGAAGATGATGATGAACGGGGTGATGGTACCGATGACGCGGGTAACGCGGTCCACGTCCATAAGGCCCACCAGCAGCACGAGGATCAGCATGACGGTGCCGCCGACCCACACGGGGATGCTGGGGAATTGCTGGTTGATATTGGAGCCACCACCGGCGAACATGACGAAGCCGATGGAAAACAGCGTAATCAGCGTGGACCAGTCCAAGATCTTGGCGGTGACTGGTGAAGCGATCTTGTTGTAGACAGCGGTGTGCTCCACCGCCTGGAAATAGGAGCCCAGCTGCAGGATGGACACGCCGGTGACCATCATGAGGGCGGCGGCGAGGGCGATGCCCCACAGGCCCCATTCACCGAAAGCTACGAAGTACTGCATGGCTTCTTGGCCCGAGGCAAAGCCTGCGCCCACCACGACGCCAATAAACGCCATGGAAATTCCGATTGCGCGTTTAATCATGAGGGGAGAAACTCTCTTACTCACACTCGCCGGGCCCGGCTTTGGGAACGCGCGGGCCCGGATCGACGGTCGATTTATCACGTGTGTGTATCTAATAGAATCACATTTCACCCGTTACTTCACAGCTGAAATCGCGTCACTTTAGTATTTTTCTACCCCGACCTCAGGCCGCATGCGCCCCCTGCGCTGCCCTAAGTACCTGCACTTTGATAAGTATTGCGGCGAAAGTATGCGTCCAGACGCTCAAACTTTCGGGGGTATTAATTTGCGCCCTCAATGAGGTCCTTGCGGGCGCGCGCCACGCGGGAGCGAATGGTGCCAACGCGCACCCCGGCAATCTTGGCCGCTTCCTCATAGGTATAGCCCAGTACCTGGGTGAGGATGAGGGCTTCGCGGCGGTCGGCCGGCAGGGCATCGATAAGCGTACGGGCATCAATCCAATCGCTCCAGGAACCGGAGTTTTCCGCGGTGGAGCTCATGGCGTCCTCGTATTGCGTGGCGGACTTGCGGGGCCGGGCCATATCGTGGCGGATATTATCCACCCACACGCGCCGGGCCAGCGAGAGCAACCAGGTGCGCGCGGAAGAGCGGGCGGCAAAGCGCGGCAAGGCGCCGATGACGCGCAGGTAGGTCTCCTGGGTGAGGTCGTCGGCGATTTCGGGGCCGCCCAGGTGGGCGAGCAGACGCCAGACATCATCCTGGGTGGCCTTGATGAACTCCGTAAGCGCTGCTCGGTCGCCGCGCCCAGCCCGGAGGGCGAGCTCGGTGACGCGGGCGTCGTCTGCTGCGGAGTGGTGGGTCACCTGAATGAATCTACCAGTAGCCCCTGGATTTCTTATCCAAGGTTGCGGTGGCTGGGGCAAAAGCAAGCGGCTTATGCGCGGAAAAAGTAGCGCAGCGCCGTTATACGTAGTAAGCTATGGGTTGTCCGTGATTGATAATTGACCCCAAATTATCGACTGATTGCCAGGAGGCAAAGACATACCATGACTGATTCCACCGCTGATGACATCTTGAACAAGGGACAGCGTCCCGCAGGCAAGGGCACCACGACCCGCCCTTCCGGCCAGCCCGTTCCTTCTGAGAACACGTCCGTGACCGCCGGACCCCAGGGTCCGGTCGCGCTTAACGATATTCACCTCATTGAAAAGCTCGCCCACTTCAACCGCGAGCGCGTGCCCGAGCGTACCCCGCACGCCAAGGGCCACGGCGCCTACGGTGAGCTGCACATCACCGAAGATGTGTCCGCCTACACCAAGGCTAAGGTCTTCCAGAAGGGCACCGTCACCCCGATGATGGGCCGTTTTTCCACCGTCGCTGGCGAGCAGGGCTCCCCGGATACCTGGCGCGACGTGCACGGCTTTGCCCTGCGCTTCTACACCGAAGACGGCAACTTCGACATCGTGGGCAATAACACCCCGGTATTCTTCCTGCGCGATGGCATGAAGTTCCCAGACTTCATCCACTCCCAAAAGCGCCTGGGTTCCAATGGCCTGCGCGATGCCGATATGCAGTGGGATTTCTGGACCCGCAACCCGGAATCCGCCCACCAGGTGACCTACCTGATGGGTGACCGCGGCACCCCGAAGACCACCCGCCACCAAAATGGCTACGGTTCCCACACCTTCCAGTGGGTCAACGAAGACGGCGAGGCATTCTGGGTGAAGTACCACTTCATCTCCCGCCAGGGTGTAGAGAACTTCACTGATGAAGAGGCCACCGTGGAAGCTGGCCAGAACCCGGATAGCCACCGCGCGGATCTCTACAACGCCATCGAAGAGGGCAACTACCCCATCTGGGATGTCAAGGTGCAGATCATGCCGCTTGCGGAGGCAGAGGACTACCGCTTCAATCCCTTCGATCTGACCAAGGTCTGGTCCAAGAAGGACTACCCGCTGCACGATGTGGGCTACTTCGAGCTCAACCGCAACCCGCGCAATTTCTTTGCCCAGATCGAGCAGGTTGCACTCGATCCCTCCAATATCGTGCCGGGTGTTGGCCTATCTCCGGATAAGATGCTTCAGGCCCGCGTCTTTGCCTATGCAGATCAGCAGCGCTATCGCATCGGGCCGAACTACAAGCACTTGCCGGTCAACCAGCCTCGTAATGCGGAGAAGGTCAATACCTACGAGCACGAGGGTCCAATGCAGTACTTCTACAATGCACCAGAGGATCCGGTGTACTCGCCCAACCGCCATGCGAAGGGTACGGGCGTGCTTGATGATGCCTCCGTCAACAACCGCGAGGACCTAGAGACCACCACTGCGGCGGACCTCTACGTGAACCCGGATCCCCACGGTCAGGACTTGGTCCGCGCGCCGTACGTACGCCATGCGGAAGACGATGACTTCGTCCAAGCGCGCGACCTGTACGAAAACGTCTACGACGACGGCGCCAAGGAGCGCTTGGTCACCAATATCACCAACGCGATGGCCGGCGTGTCCGAGGAAACCGAAGAGCGCGTGTACCAGTACTGGACCAACGTCCACCCGGATCTGGGCCAGCGCGTGCGCGAGGTCTTTGCCGAAAAGAAGTAGCCCGCCACTGCGGTTGTACTGCTTCTTAGAGGCATAAAATACAGGCCGCCTTCGACCAACCCCACGTCCTCAACCCACAGCGAGTTGCTGTGAGTTGGGTGCAGCGGAGACAGTTGGTCGAAGGCGGCCTGTACGTTAGGCGGTATTAATCGCAGCGGCGCATATTGTCTGAGACAAAGATAGGAGCGCCCTGCTTGATCCATTTGTCCACGTCATAACACGGTTCGCTCATCCCTGAGGTGGCTTGTCCGATCGCGCGGATGGCCGTCCACTCGCCATCGCTATAACGCGCCCATACGGTCCAATCTGTTTGGTCTTTGCCAAAGTGAGCCCAGGCACCGTCACAATCTATCACCACAATGTTGTCCATTTTGGGAACAACGGGAGCAAAGGACGCGGGGGAGCAATCGCCCTTGGCCTGCGTGGTGGTTGTGGTGACCGTGACTTCCTTTGGAGTGGGTTGTTGTGCCTGCGTCTTTTTGGGTGAGGTCGCAGGGGCATCGGTTGTAGTGGCTGCCGTGCCTTCCGCGGAGCTTGCAGATCCGGAACTGGATTGCGCCACGGCATCAGAAAACTGGGGCTCACTGGGGCGGGCGGAGGTATCGGCATCATCGGCGCAGGACACCAATGCCATGCACAGCGGAAACGCGGCCGCGCACGCTAGCGTGCGGGAGAACGGGGATTTCAGGGGGATAGGCATGTCTTAATAGTAGATTCTCTTTGTTATGCGTGGGGATCGGCGCGCCTGCGGAAAGGGAATGACCTGCAGCGATAGGTTACTAGCATGACCAAACGCCTTGCCTCGACCGCGCCCACCGCGTCCGCGAGCTCTTCGCGGTGGCGCAACTTCTTCCTGCTCGTATTGCTCGCCGTACCGCTTATCGTTGGTACCGCAGTGGCGGCCTGGGCGCAGTGGGAACCGGCGCATGCGTGGTCGAGCGCCGCGCAGCCTTATGGCGCACCACAGGCGAATTCGGCATCGCCGGAGCTTAAGGAAGCCGCCGAGGCCGCCAGCCGCGCCCAAGCGCAGGCCAGCATCCTGAAATCCGGCGCGGATCGCTTGAACAAGGGTACTAGTGAGCTGGATAAGGGTGCCGGGGAATTAGGCGAGGGCGTCGAAAAGCTCGCCGGCGGCTCGCAAGAGCTGGTCTCGGGCCTTAACCAGCTGCAGTCCGGGACCAATACCCTCGGCGGAGGGGCGACGGAACTGGCAAATACCGTCGGCGGGGCCGTCGACCAGGTCGTGGGCCTGGGGGCCGTCCAAGGCCAAATCTTGGAAGCCATCGATGGTACGGTGCGCGACCTGGAGGGAAATGATTCCAAGGAAGCGAAACAAGTCCGCTCCCAGCTGGGAGATCTGCGCAAGCAGGTGGAAAACTTCCGCCTCGATGAATCCCTGACCGGGGAGTTGAAAAAGCTGAAGGATGGCTCGCGCGATCTCTCCAATCAGCTGGCGGTAAGCGGTTATGCCTATCACGATGGCATCAACCAGGCTGTGGCAGGCGCGCAGCAGCTCAACCAGTCCATCGCGGAGCTCAATAGCCGCGTGGATGAGGCGCTCGATGGGGTGGGCCAGCTTGACGATGGCGCCGGCAAGCTCACCGGCATGGCCGAACAAAACCAATCGAACCTGGGGGAGGTGCAGCGCGCCCTGCCTCCCGCGCACGTGGCTGCAGAGGAAGATGCGCGCCAGCTGAGCCCGGTCATCGCCATGCTCATTTCCGCGCTCGTCCTCTTGGCTGGATCCGCGGCCGGGGTGGCGTGGAAATTGGGATTCCGCCCGTGGCTGATGGTTCTCGGCGGATCGCTGGCAGCGGTGGCCATCGGGGAGATCCTGCTCTTCGTCTTGTCCATCGGCCTTACCCCCATCGCCGCCGTGGCCGCCGGAGGAGCCCTATTCTTGGGTGCCCTGTCCTCCGCGCTTATCGTGCGTGGCTTGCTCGAACTGTGTGGCATGACCGTGGGATCGATCCTCGCCGCGATCTTTGGCATTGGGCAGACCGCGTTGGGGGGGTGGCTGTGGAAATCCGCGGCCATCGCCGGGGTGGACAAGGTATGGCAGGTAGTAGCTAACCTTTTGCCGCTCAACTGGACAACGGCCGCCGTCACCGTGGCGGGCAACGATGGTGAGACAGTGGTGCTGTGGACCGGCCTTGCCGTTTTGGGCGCTATCACTCTTGTAGGTCTGAGTGCAGTGAAATGGCTCGTGCCTGCCAGGGAGAACCCAAAAACAGCCGCTAAAGTCTGAAATTTAATACTTAAATGGCCAAAAGCTTGTATAAAGCTGGCAATGGTTTGCCAGCGCTATGGCTGGAATACGAGGAGTGTTATTCTTACTAGTGCTCACACCGCCTACTTAGGGGGTAGGCGAACGGCTTGCGCCGTTGTGAGTGATAGGGAATAGGGGCGACGCGGTGCTGTAGGGGCGCCGCGTCGTTTCCCGTTTTTACCCAAAGGTATATATTCACGGCGGGCCAGGGTTGATAAATGCGGCCCACGGCAGGAATGTGCGCTACCACACAGCAATGTTTAGCATTAGCCATACGTCTTTTGGCTAATGGCGTGCGCCATGCGGGCGCCAGTGACTTTTAAAGGAGCGCAATGCAGACCTCCCTAGGGCTGACCCTGATGGGACTGGCCATCATCTTTGTGACGGTGGGAATCCTCATCCGTGGCCGCGTTAATCCCATTATTCCCATGACCTTGGTGCCCGTCCTCGGCGCTGTGATAGCCGGTTTTGGGGTAGAAGATATCGCGGATTTCTTTGGCGAAGGCTTAAGTTCTGTCATCAACGTCGTGGTGATGTTCATCTTCGCCATCATTTTCTTCGGCATTTTGCAGGATGTGGGGCTTTTTACCCCGGTGATCCGCAGCCTCATCAAGGCGACCCGCGGCAATGTCATGGCCGTGACTATAGGCACGGCCGCCATCGGCATCGTGGCGCACCTCGATGGATCGGGTTCCACGACCTTCCTTATTACGATTCCCGCATTGCTGCCGCTGTACCGGGCGCTGCACATGTCGCGTTATGTGCTGATTACCATCGTGGCCCTAGCCGCTTCGGTGATGAATATGGTCCCGTGGGGCGGACCACTGGGGCGTGCCGGTGCGGTGGTTGAGCAAGACCCGAACGATATCTGGCTGCACTTATTGCCCATCCAAGGTGTGGCAGTGGTCCTCATCTTCGCCATTGCCGCCCTGTTGGGGTGGCGCGAAAAGAGCCGCTTAGCCAAGCTGCAGGAAAGCGGCGAGATTAAGGGCACCATCTCAGTGGACGTGAATTCCTTGGCGGATGATTTTTCCGCCAAGCAGGCTGAGGAACAACAAAAACTCGGGTTCAGGTACCGGAAATCCCGGTGGGTTACTATCGCGAATATCGTCGTTGCCTTGGCCGTGCTCGCAGCCCTGCTTTCGGGCTTGCTGCCACCGGCACCCGCGTTCCTTATTGCTACCACCATTGCCTTGGTAGTGAACTTCGATGGCGCGATGGAGCAGGGCGATGCCTTGCGGCGTCACGCCCCCAACGCCTTGTCCATGGCCGGAGTGATCATTGCAGCCGCGATGTTTTTGGGCGTGCTCAATGAGACCAAGATGCTAGAAGAAATCGCGCTGAGCCTGGTGAATATTCTCCCGGAAGGAGTGGCGCCGTATCTGCACGTCATCGTGGGATTCTTTGGGGTTCCGCTAGATCTGTTGACCTCCACCGATGCGTATTACTTCTCGGTATTGCCCATCGTCCAGGGCACGGTGGAGTCCTTCGGCGTCAGCGGTATGGGCGCTGCGAGCGCCCTCATTATCGGCAACGTGGTGGGAACCTTCGTCTCCCCATTTTCGCCAGCACTGTGGCTGGCGCTTGGACTGGCGGACGGTCAGATGGGCAAGTACCTCAAGATAGCTTTCCCCATCGCATGGGTATTTTCCATCATCCTCGTCGCCATCGCCTTCTTTACCGGAATGCTGGCCTAAGCGGGCCCTGGAATCCAAGGGCCCTGTAGGCATGGAAAAGCCCGCAGTTTCCTGCGGGCTACTGTCGGGATAACAGGATTTGAACCTGCGACCTCTTCGTCCCGAACGAAGCGCGCTACCAACCTGCGCCATATCCCGGTCACTGCTTAAAAGCAGTACTGAAATACTTTAACGCACGGTGAATGCGATCGGCAAAACGGCAGGTCTAGTCCACCTCAGTGATCCTCAGCAGGGTGGCCGAGGGGCGGCAGAATAAACGCACCGGGGCGAATTTGGACGTGCCCAAGCCATTGGAGACGTGCATCTTCATAGGGCCGAAATCATGCAGGCCCTGTGCGCGCGGGCGGTCGATGCCGCAATTGGTCACGATGGCGCGCGAACCGGGCAGGCACACCTGCCCACCGTGGGTATGGCCGGAAAGGGAGAGCTGGTAACCATCGGCGGCGAACTTTTCGAGCACGCGCGGCTCGGGGGCGTGGAGCAGGGCAAGCGATAGATCGGCATCCTCGTGGGGTGGGCCGGCGATTTCGGAATAATCGTCCAAGTCGTGATGCGGATCGTCCACTCCGGCCACGGCAAGGCGAACATTGCCCACCTTGAACTCGTGACGTGCCTGGTTGCCGTCGTACCAACCGTGCTCCACGAAGGCCGCGCGCATGCCGCGCCAAGGAAGGTCAACGTAGGAGGGCTCGCGCTTTTTACCCAGTAGGTATTTGAAGGGGTTGACCGGGCGCGGCGCCCAATAATCATTGGTGCCAAACACGAAGACGCCGGGCCGGGCGAGCAGCGGGCCGAGCGCGCGCAGGGTATCGGGCACGGCCTGCTTATCGGAGAGGTTGTCGCCGGTATTGACCACGAGGTCTGGCTCCAGCGCATCGAGGGCGGAGACCCAATCGATCTTGGTCTGCTGTCCCGGGATCATGTGCAGGTCAGAAATGTGCAGCAGGCGGAACTCTTCTTCGCCGCGCAGGGTGCCCTTGGGAAGGAGTGGAAGGGTAAATTCCTTGAGCTCGAATTTCGTGAGCTCGCTAAAGCCCCAAGCAGCAACACCTAGGCCTGCGGCGACGCCGCCAAGAATCCGTTGAAGTTTCACAGCTTCTACACTACCTGCCTTAAATGGACGTATATTGAAAGGCATGAGCGAGCTAAAAGATACTATCCGAGCAGATCTGAAAACGTCGATGAAGACCAAGGAAAAGCAGCGCACCAGCGCCATTCGCGCGCTGCTCGCGGCAATCCAGGCCGAAGAAACCACTGGCTCCCGCCACGAGCTGGAGGATGAAGATATCCTCAAGGTCATCGCGCGCGAGATTAAAAAGCGCCGCGAGTCCGCAGAGGTCTATGAAGAAAATGGCCGCCCGGAATTGGCAGAGGCTGAGCTTGTCGATGTCCCCTTCTTCGAGGCCTACCAGCCGCGCCAGCTCGATGATGCGGAGCTTAAGGCTTTGGTAGAAGAAGCAATTGCTGAGGTTGAAAAAGAAAACGGCGAAGCACCCACTATGAAGCAGATGGGTGCGGTCATGAAGGTTGCTAATGCAAAAGCCGCCGGCCAAGCCGACGGCAAGCGCCTTTCCGCGGAGGTAAAAGGCCAGCTTAACTAATCTTTAGCGGCCGAGGAGATTGCGGATATCGTTGCGGAAGTTATCGATATCTTCCTGGCGGATTCCAAAGTCCTCTGGGCTGAGGTTCAATCCGCCGCCGTTATTTCCTCCCCAGTTGCTCACGCCGGTAGTGTTCCCGCTACCGGTGTTATTTTGTGTGCCGGTCGTATTCGCACTGCCTACGCCGCTGGAGGGGGATTGGGTGGCAGAGGTGCCATCGGAAAGCTGCAGGGTAATCTCGGCGCCGTCCTTCTTGCCATCCTTGCCGGTAATCGCGCGCACCACTCGGCCGTAGGGAACATCCCCGCCGACAACGCGGGAGGTTTTTACCACATAGCCCTTGGCCTCAAGGGTGCTGCGGGCCTGTGACTCGTTTTTCCCGCGCAAGCTATCGAGCAATTTATCTCCGGTGGTGCCGTCATCGTATTTTTTGTTGTAGTTGGGCAGCCCGCCCTGGGTAGCTTGCGGCAGCTGCGATGCCATGGTGAAAAATGTCTGCGCGGGCTCTAAGCCACCAAAGAGGTTGCCGGAGCCGGTGCACTGGCGCACGGGTGAGGTACACAGCGGCTGGGTATCGGTGCCGTCGTTATAAATATAAGGAGCGGCGGCGAGTCCGTCGTTGAATCCCAAAAATGCCGAGGACTGGTTGGACTCGGTGGTACCGGTCTTGGCGGCGATGGGGGAGCTAAAGCCAGCAGCCTGGGCGGCATCCTTGGCGGTTCCCTGTGTGGCATCTTCAGACAGCGCATTGGCCAGGGCGTGGGCTACATCCTGGTCTACCGCCTGCTCGCACGGGGTCTCCTTGAGGTAGACCTCGTTGCCGTTCTTGTCCAGGACCTCGTCAATGGGATTGGGCTCGCACCACCGGCCATTGGAGGCAATCGTTGCGCCGACATTGGATAGTTCCAGCGGATTTACCGGGTTGGGGCCCAGGGTAAAGGAACCGGAATTGGCGTCCTTTGTGCGCTGCGCAATGGAAGTGTCCTTATCAAAGGTGCCCTTTTCGTCGTAGGAGCGCAGGCCGAGGCGCACCGCCATATCCACGATGGGTGCCACGCCAACCTGTTCGGTGAGCTTGATAAATGGCGTATTGGGCGAGTGGGCCAAGGCCTCTTGCAGCGTCATCGTGGCCTTATAGTTGCCCGCGTTTTCCACACAGTAGCGGTTGGCGGGGCAGTTATCGGCGCCGCCGTGGCCAAGGCCTTCGGCCTCATAGCGGGTGGGCACATCCACCGTATTCTTAATGCCGTAGCCAGCCTCGAGGGCGGCCGCGGCGGTAAAGGCCTTAAAAACCGAGCCGGCGCCATTGCCCACCAAGGAGTTGGTCTGCGGCAGCAGGGTTTCATTATTATCTTGGTCCAGCCCGTACGCACGGGAAGAGACCATGGCCAAGACCTTGCGGTCTGACGTGCCCGGTTCGATAACGTCCATCACCTCGGCGACGCCCTGAGCATTCGGGTTGGTGCGCGACTGCACCGCAGATAGCGCCGTATCCTGCACCTGCGGGTCCAACGTGGTCTTTACGGTATATCCACCGTTGGCAAGCTGATCTTGGTCCATACCCTTTTCCTCAAGGTACTGCAGCACAAAATCGCAGAAAAAGCCGCGATCAGCTGCGCCGATGCAGCCATTGTCCAAGGTATTGGGCCGCTTGCCGACGCCCAATTCTTCCCCCTTATACTCATCCGCATCCGCCTGCTCCAGATAGCCGTTATCCACCATGGACTGCAGCACGACGTTGCGGCGGTCAAGCACCTCTTCCTCATTGGTATAGGGGTTGAGGCGCTCTGAGGACTGCACCATGCCCGCCAGCATCGCCGCCTGCGGCACCGTGAGGTCCGCGGCGTGGCTATCAAAGTAGGTCCGCGCGGCGGCCTCCACGCCGTAGGCATGGTTGCCAAAAGAGACCAAGTTGAGGTAATTGGTAAGGATTTCCTTCTTATCCAATTCCTCATTCATCTGCGTTGCCATGCGCATTTCACGCAACTTGCGGGTGACGGATTGCTCGGTCGCCGCGGCCCGTTCTTCATCGTTTTGTGCGGAGACGAGCAGGAGGTAGTTCTTGACGTACTGCTGGTCAATGGTGGACGCGCCCTGGGATACCCCGCCGGAGGTGAGGTTGGTCCACAGGGCGCGGAAATTGCCTTGGAGATCAACGCCGCCGTGTTCGTAAAAGCGCTCGTCCTCAATGGAGACGATGGCGTTTTTCATCGCGTCCGAAATCTCATCGCCACTTACGGGGTGGCGGCGTTGGCTATAGACATAGGCCATATCTTTGCCCGAGGCATCCTGCACCGTGGTAACACCAGGGATATTGCCCGCTGTTAGGTCTTGCAGGTCCGATTGCATGGTCTGGTTGGTGCGGGCGATCGCCACGCCGGAAATGCCCGCGAAGGGGGCAAGCGCGAGCGCGATGAGCGCGGCTACCAAGACCGTGGACAGGGCTATCTTGGACAAAGATTTGAAGACAGTCACGCCCAATACCCTACGTGGTCTGCCTAGCAATGGGGAAGGTGACCTGCACCCCCTAAAGTGTGACCTCGTAGACAATCTCGCGTTCTAGTGAATAGACTCAGGTCTCGGTACATAGTATTCCGTCTGGGAAGGAGAACACTCACCCATGACCGTTCGAGTGAAGACTGCGGGGATGTCCAATACAGCCCGAAATCCCGAGCGTGGTGAGTGGGTCACTCAAGCAAAGTGCCGCAATGAGGACCCAGACGCATTATTCGTACGCGGCGCTGAACAGCGCAAAGCCGCCGTCATTTGCCGCCACTGCCCCGTTTTAACGGAATGCCGCGCAGACGCCCTTGATAACCGCGTGGAATTTGGCGTGTGGGGCGGGTTGACCGAGCGTCAGCGCCGCGCGCTCCTGCGCAAGAACCCCCACATCACGGACTGGGCCAATTACCTGGCTAAGGGTGGCGAACTCGTCGGCATTTAAGGCGGTCAGGGGGTGTGACTGTCCTCGCAGTGGCGACAGCGCTGCGGAATAGGGGCGGCATAAGTCGTATTAAATCGCTAGAATGAACCCCATGACTAAATGGGAATACGCAACCGCACCAGTACTGACCCACGCCACCAAGCAGATCCTTGACTCTTGGGGCGAAGACGGATGGGAATTGGTCTCCATCACCCCTGGCCCCAACCCGGAGAACGTGGTGGCCTACTTCAAGCGCGAGGTGGCAGAGTAAATGAGCTTTTCCGCTCGCTTGAAAGAGCTAGGGGTGGAGCTGCCGGGCGTCGCTAAGCCTCTGGCTTCCTATGTGCCCGCACTGCGCGTGGGCAACCAGGTATGGACCTCTGGCCAGCTTCCCTTGGTGGATGGCTCCCTGCCGGTGACCGGCAAGGTCGGCGCTGAAGTCACCACGGAGCAGGCCCAAGAACAGGCCCGCACCGCCGTCCTCAACGCCCTGGCGGCCGTTGATGCAGAGATCGGGCTGGACAATATCTCCCGCGTGATCAAGATCGTTGGCTTCGTGGCCTCGGATCCCAGCTACGAAGAACAGCCCGCGGTGGTTAACGGGGCATCGGATTTCATCGGGGAGGTATTCGGCGAGGCTGGCACGCACGCGCGTTCTGCAGTCGGCGTTGCCGCCTTGCCCAAGAATGCCCCGGTGGAGATCGAATTGATCGTAGAGATCGCTGAGTGATCGGTTAGGCTGGTAGGCATGGAGCACCCCGCATACAGTCAATTGCGTCCCGTAAGCCAATCCGTCGGCGTAGTTCTTTGTGATAATCCCAGCTATACCGCCCTCGAGGGCACGAATACCTGGATTATCAGCGCCGCTGAAGACTCTCGGTCGATCGTCGTAGACCCGGGGCCGGAGGATGAAGGCCACCTCAACGTTGTGCATCGCCATGCCGGTGAGGTGGCTTTAATTCTGCTTACCCACCGCCACGATGACCACGCTTCGGGCGCGCAACGGCTCCGGCAGATGACCGGCGCACCTATCCGTGCCTTTGATCCTAGCTATTGCAATGGCGCGGAGGCGTTGCAGAAGGGCGAAATCCTGACTTTGGAGGGCATCACCCCGCAACTGGAGGTCCTGCATACACCGGGCCACACTGCGGACTCCACGTCCTTTTTCGTGTGGAGCGGGGAGGTAGAAAATTCTCGGCTAGAAGGCATCGTTACCGGCGATACCATCGCGGGGCGCCACACCGTTTTGCTTTCTGAAACCGACGGCGATTTGGCCGATTACCTGCATGCCCTGGATGTGCTGGAATCTCGCGGCAAGGATGTTCCGCTCTTCCCGGGCCACGGGCCGGATTTGGAGGATACCTCGCAGGTGGCGCGCAAGTACATTGACCGCCGCCATTACCGCTTGGATCAGATCCGGGAAATCCGCTCCCGGCTGGGCGATGACGTGGACCTGACCACCTTGGTCAATGAAATGTATGACGATGTGGATCCGGTGCTGCGCCATGCCGCCGAGCAATCTACGCGCACCGCGTTGAAGTACCTCGACGGTACCGACAGCTAACGCGCGGCGCGGCAGGAAGCCTGCTAAAACGCATATTCCCTCCACCCTTAGTGCTTATGCACGGGGGCGGAGGGGATTTTTGGTTTTATCGCGCGCGGCGGGCGAGGTGCTCGGTATCGACGATGAGCACGGACTTGCCCTCGAGGCGAATCCAGCCGCGGTGGGCGAAGGTAGCCAGGGCCTTGTTGACGGTCTCGCGGGAAGCGCCGACCAACTGGGCAATCTCTTCCTGGGTGAGATCGTGGTTGACGCGCAGCGCGCTGCCTTCCTGGACACCAAAGCGGTTAGCCAGCTGCAGCAGGGTCTTGGCAACACGGCCAGGCACGTCGGTGAAGATAAGGTCCGCCAGATTTGCGTTAGTGCGGCGCAGGCGGCGGGCCAGCACGCGCAGCAGCTGCTGGGCGATGGCGGGGTGATCGCTTACCCACTTATCCAGCAGCTCGGAGTTCATGGTGGCGGCCTGAACCTCGGTCACGCAGACGGCAGACGAGGTGCGTGGGCCCGGATCGAAGATGGAGAGCTCACCGAACATATCGGAAGGACCCATCACGGTCAGGAGGTTTTCGCGGCCATCCGGGGCGTGGCGGGCGAGCTTAATCTTGCCGGAGGTGATGATATACAAACGGTCACCAGGCTCGCCTTCATCGAAGATGGTGGTACCGCGCGGGAAGCGCACTGTCTCCATCTGCTCGAGAAGATTCTGCACTGCTACGGGATCAACGCCTTGGAAGATTCCGGCGCGGGAGAGGGTGTCCTGTACGCCTTCCACGTTTTACTCCTTGGATGTCGACTGCGAAAAGTCACTAAAGTGCTTGGGCCACATCCTTTTGCGGGCTCCAGGGAGGCACGCTAATGCGGAACAAGCGGGGTCAATTTTTAGCGTACCCCATTTTACAGTGCAGTTCGTCACTTTTGGGTACTGCCCTAGTTTCGTTCACATAACAGAAATGGGATCACTTACGCCCCCAGCGTTACAGCCAGCGCGTTTTCTATTAATCCGCGAAGACAATCGCTTCCAATTTTTCCATGAGGAGCGCGAAAAGGGCGATGCCGAGCGGAACAAAAATAACAAGTGAAATCATGTATTCCTATCCTACTAAGTTTGGCGGCATGAGTTCATCACTGTCGGCCACCGCGGCCCCGAGCAAGAGAGCGCCCGTCATTAATGAGCGATTGGCACGCGAACACCCCGATGCGCAGTGCGAGCTCGATTTTGACTCTCCCCTCCAGCTCTTGGTGGCTACGGTGCTCTCCGCGCAGTGCACGGATGCGCGCGTGAACTCGGTAACCCCTGAGCTTTTCCGCACCTATCCCACTGCGGCCGATTATGCGGCGGCCAGGCGGGAGGACCTGGAGGCAATCCTGCGCCCGCTGGGGTTTCAGCGGGCAAAGGCGGGGCATCTCATGGGCATTGGTGAGCGCCTAGTTTCTGAATTCGACGGCGAGGTGCCGCAGACCGTAAAGGAACTGACCTCCCTGCCTGGGGTGGGCCGCAAGACGGCGCTGGTGGTGCTGGGCGATGCCTTCGGGGTGCCCGGCCTTACCGTGGATACGCACTTTAGCCGCCTGATGCAGCGCCTGGAGCTGACGGGGGAGAAGACGCCGGTGAAGATAGAAAGGGACATCGCCAAGCTCATTGCAGAGGCCGAGTGGACGATGTTTTCCCACCGCGTCATTTTTCATGGCCGGCGGGTCTGCCATGCCCGGAACCCGGAGTGTGGGAATTGCGTGGTGCGGGATCTGTGCCCGGCTGCATTAAGCTAGCGGTATGAAAAAATACGTCTTCGGCACCGTCATTGCGGCCATTGTCATCGCTGTCCTCGTGGTCGTGGGGGTCATGCAGCTGCGTGGGGATGACACCGGCGCGGGCGATTCGGCGCAGGCCCCTAGCGCGGGCTCGGGATCTGCGGGCGACCAGGACGTAGCAGAGCGCCCAGATTGCCCCGCGGGGCCCATCGCCGGGGTGGATCTGGAGTGCCTGGGCGGCGATGATGCAAGCGAAGGGGACAAGGCGGATGAAGGAATTACCATCGCCAACGTGTGGGCGTGGTGGTGCGAGCCGTGCCGCGCGGAATTGCCCTACTTGGACGAGGTGGCGGAATCTCACCCTGATTGGAAGGTCATTGGGGTGCACGCGGATAAAAATGCCGGCAACGGGGCTGCATTCCTTAACGATGTTGGAGTAGACCTGCCGAGCTTCCAGGATCCGGATAATAGCTTCGCGGGCACGTTGGGCCTGCCGGGCGTGGTTCCCGTGACCGTCATTCTCCGCGATGGGGAAGTGATCAAGCAGGCGGCGCAGCCGTTTACCTCTGCGGCCGAGATCGAAAAGACGGTTGAGGAGGCGCTTGCCGGATGAGTAAATTATGGCCCGAATACGCGCCCGAGTGGATAAAACCCGCGCTGGGCGTCGATCCGAGTCAGGTGCAGGAGCTTATTGGGCAGCGGCAAGCATCCCAGCTCAATGGCTCGGAGGAAGAAGTGCCAGTCAAGCGGGAAGCCGCGGTGCTGATGCTGCTTAGCGGGAACAGCGTGGAGGATGGCGAAATTTTGCTTACGCACCGCTCGCCGTCCCTGCGCTCGCATTCCGGGCAGATTGCCTTTCCCGGCGGCCGGCGGGATCCGGGCGATACCTCGCTGGTAGATACCGCCCTGCGGGAGGCGTGGGAGGAAACCGACCTGCAGCGCCACACGGTCACGCCCTTAGAGCAGTGGGAACAGCTGCACATTCGCGCCACGGGGAATCCGGTAAGCCCAATTTTGGCCCACTGGGCGGAGCCGGGCGAGGTCTATCCCGCTAGCCCGGCGGAGACCGATGATGTGTTCTTCGTCCCGATTAGGGAGCTCATTGACCCCCGCAACCGCCTGCTGGTGGGATTCAAGCAGTGGCAAGGCCCGGCGTTTTATGCCAATGACTACGTGATTTGGGGCTTTACTGCCGGGGTGCTGGCAGCATTATTGGATCATTCTGGGTGGAGCGTACCGTGGGATAACAATTCGGTCATAGACCTGCGTGACACCCTCAAAAAGTCCCGCAATAATGAGAAGATGTCCTAATTGCCCGTGCGCTAAAGGCGCCGGAGGACGCACGAGATTTCGATCGAGAAAGAACCAAAGCCATGACTGCTGCGCTCGTTGTTGACGGCCTGATTGTGCTTGCCGTATTAGCAGCATTGCTAAGTGGTTGGCGCAATGGTGCGCTTGCCGCGGTACTCTCCGCCATCGGCGTGGGCGCGGGCCTCGTGGTGGGCATCGCCGTAGCCCCCAGCGTATTGCGCACAGTGGAGGAGCTTTCGCTGCGCCTGCTCCTGCTCGTGGGCATCCTGGTTCTGCTGGTGGGTATTGGGCAGATCATTGGTTCCTCCTTGGGCACCAGCGTGCGCGACCGCATGAAGGCGCGCAGCACCCAGCGGATAGATTCGCTATTCGGCGCGGTCTTTCAGTCCTTCATCGCGCTCATCGTCATCTGGATGATTTCCATTCCCGTGGCCACCAATTTGGGCGGATCCGCGGGGCAGGGGCTGCGCGATTCCCGCATCCTGAGCAACCTCAACGCAGCCGCCCCGACGCGCCTGGCTTCCCTTCCCAATGGCGTGGCGGCGATGCTCAATGAATCCGGGCTTCCGCCTTTGGTCTCGCCTTGGGAAAATTCCATCAGCGGCAAGGACGTCGAGGACCCCGCCCCAGATGTGCAGGATCCGGAGCTGGTGCGCAGCATCCGCCCGTCTATCATTCATGTGCTTGGCGATGCCGAAGAGTGCTCCCGCCGCCTCATGGGTTCCGGTTTCGTGGTGGACAATGACTATGTGGTCACCAATGCTCACGTGGTGGCCGGCACCCAAACGGTGAGGTTGGATACGAAGCTAGGGCTGAAAGACGCCACGGTGGTCTACTACAACCCAGAGGTCGATATCGCCGTCTTGCACGCGCCGGATTTGGGCATCCAGCCCCTGCCGTGGGCGCAGCAGCCGGCCCAGACCGGCGACGATGCCATGGTCATGGGCTTCCCACACTCCGGCCCATTTAATGCGGAAATGGCCCGCGTGCGCGATCGCATCACCATCGCCGGGCCAGATATCTACTCCCAAGGCCGGGTAGAGCGCGATTCCTATACGGTGCGCGGCAATATCCAACAGGGCAATTCTGGCGGCCCCCTGGTCAATACCGCGGGCGAGGTCTTGGGCGTTATCTTCGGCGCCTCAGTGGATGATTCTGAGACCGGATACGCGCTGACTGCAGACGAGGTCATCGGCCACATTGGGGATGTCACCCAGTTGAAACGCCCGGTAGAAACGGGCGAGTGCGTGGCGCACTAGCTTTCGTACTAGATCCGCGTGGGGTATGTCCCCCACGCGCCGCCCTACGCGCCCCACGCGCCCTACGCGCCGCACGCGCTCGCGCGGTCACCTACTGCGTCGAGCCAGCGGCGCAGCTCGTCTACGAACTGCTCGGGGGCCTCGAGGAAGGGCAGGTTCTTGGCACCTGGAATCGAGGTGGCGCTAAAACCAGCGCGGGCGCGGAGGGAGGCCCTCTGGATAAGGGGGTTCCACAATCGCTGTTGGGCGTGGATGAAAAGGACGGGGCGTTTGACGGCTAATTCGGACCAGTTCAAGGGCACCACGGCGGTGCGCATCCGGTGGTTCCACAGGATCCCGCGGCGCACCTTGCCAATCTGGGAGGCGCGCAGGCGCAGGGCAAGGATGGACTCTAGGGTGGCATCGGCAAGCGCGGGCCCCGTATCCAGGCTGAGCTCCTTGCGGTAGGCCCGGGGGCTGAGCAGCAGGGTATTCGCGCGGGTGACCTTTGGTAGGTGGCAGAGGAGGGAACGCAGGATCATCCACCCAAAGTCCCAAGGGCGCGCGGCGATGGCGCGGCGGATATCAACTGGGTGCGCGGCCGAGACCGAAACCAAGCCGCGCACGCGATTGGGACGCTCGGCGGCCAGGCACCAGGCCACCGCGCCACCGGTATCGGCGCCGACGACATAGGCATCATCGTGGCCCAATGCCTGGATGAGGCCATCCAGATCCCCGACCAAGGTGCGGATATCCTGGCCGGGATCGATGGGCGGCTTATCGGACATGCCAAAGCCGCGCATATCCACCGCGGCGACGTGGTACCCGCTCTGGGCGAGGGGCCCAATGACCTCCTGGAAATCGAACCAGCCGCCGAATGCGCCGTGAATAAAAACGACGAGGGGATCGGCGCTATCGCCCGCTATGGCCACGTGCAGGCGGATGCCCCGGGTGTGGACAAACTCGTGCGCAAAGGGTCCTTCCAGCTCAACCGTGGAGGGGGGAAATGGTGCAAAGGCCATGGAGGACAAGGCGCCTTTCTATGTGTACAGAAAATCCGCCCCAGGAAAGGCTGAGGCGGATCTAATGGTGCGTGCGGTTTAGGTGTACAGGCCGTGAGTGTCCTTCCGGTCCAGCGACTTCTGCGCCTTACCCGGAATCAGGTTCTTGAGTTCCTTGGTGGAATCTATGGTCTTCTGCGGGGCCTTAACCTTTTTGACATTCTTAACGCCGAGCAGAGCGAGGACACCGGCCGCCACGATCATCACGAGGAAGACGATCAAGAAGGCAGCCCAGCGCTCCAGCCAGAGGGCGAGGAGCTCAGCGAGGAAGAAGAAAAAGAAGAAAGAGCTGTACAGCGCGATGGTACCGGCTGCACCGAAGAAGCCGGCGCCGATGCCGCCCTTCTTGGCGGACTGCGCCAGCTCCGTCTTGGCCAGCTCTACCTCAGAGCGCACGAGCTGGGACATCTGCTCGGTGGCATTGGAGACCAACTTGCCGATGGAGGTTTCGGAGGACGATGCATCTACATCGCTCAAAGGAATCGAATTAACCTTTGGTGCGAATTGATCGGTGCCGTCAGTAAATAGTCCATCGTTGCTCACGATTAATTCTCCTCGTTTTTCATCTAAACCTTGTAACGGCCCCAATGATAATAGAAACAGTGCGGTTTTATGGTGCCGCGCCAGTCACAGGGGTCTTCGGGGCTCGGGGCGTCTAGGGCTATCCTAATGTATATGCCAGAAAATGACGCGTTATCCCCGCTATTTCGCCTCCCGGGGGTGAAAGAAGGTGCGGAAAAGGCCGCGGCTGCCATCGCGCGCGCCCACCGCAGGCCCGCCGGGCTGCGCAGGTATGAGGTCATCTCCGCGGAGTCCTTGATGCGCGGGGCGCGCGCCAGCGTGGCCTTGGATGGGCACGCCATCCCCCCGCATCCTGGCCCAGGCGATGTGGAAAGCGGGCCGCTCGCCGGCGCGGTCAGCGCGTATTCCGTGGCAGCACCTGAGGTGGTAGATTCCACCGTCCGCTCCTTTGCCCGCGCGCCGCTGCAAGTGTTCGCGCGCATCGACGTCGCCGCCGGCGGAAACGGGATCCCCAGCGGCGATAGCGCGCGCTTGCAGGGCCTCGCGCGCCTGATTGCGCAGGGCAGCGGCCCTGCGTTCCGCGACCTTTTGCCGAGCGTCGTGCACGCCGAAATCGCGGCCGGTGAATTCTTTGGCCCGCGCAGCGGCGTGGTGGCGCGGATTGCCGCCCGCCTGGCCGCCATACACACCGGCTTCGATCCCCGCGGGTTCGCCGTGCCAGAGGTGTATTTCCACCGCCAATCCAAGGCCTACCGCGAGTGCCGCGCGAACTACCGCGACAAGCCTGGTGAGGTGGTGCTTTTTCACCTTTCCGCCTGGGAGGTAGGTGGCAAAGAAGCCGATGCCATCGTCCGCGCCGCTTAACCGTACGCCCGTCCCCGGTAGGCAGTGAACATCCA
Source organism: Corynebacterium sp. KPL4015 (assembly GCF_040225725.1). Lineage (NCBI taxonomy): Bacteria > Bacillati > Actinomycetota > Actinomycetes > Mycobacteriales > Corynebacteriaceae > Corynebacterium > Corynebacterium sp. KPL4015. The sequence goes on from NZ_JBEHGF010000011.1 coordinate 39,361, forward strand.
TTCGGTGCAGGTCAGGGCCGTGCAGGTAGATAGTTTTTCTTAGCTGTTGTGATCGGGTAATGAACGTGTCATAATAATCGGTGCAAGGCCCCGATATACTGTGCGGCCTGCCCCGGCTCGCCCCCCGAGGCCGGGTTACTGACGGCCCGCGCGCACCCCCCGATGCGCGGGCCGTCACCTATATCTACGGTTATCCACAAGACTTTGTTGAAAATGCAACTAACCGGGTACTAAGTGGTAACTTTCGCGCATTTATCCACAGGCGGGAAGGCACGTCTCTAGTGCAGCTGGAGCGGGTGCTTCAGGCTAGGGGGCATGAATACAGCACACTCTCGCTCCACCATCGTCGTCGCCATTGGCGAGGAAGCCTTGCGCGCCGAGGCGGTCCATGCCGCCGCCGCGACCAGCCACGAGGTTATTACGGTGACCGATCCCCGCGATATTCCGCGCAGCCTCGCCGGGGCCTATACGGTCTTGGTCGACGCGCTCATGGCGCGCGTTATCGCCTCTGCCCAAGCCGCACAGACCACGCCCGTCCCAGTGCTTTTCCTCGCCGCGGATCCGGGGCCCATCGATTATGAAGCGGCGCTTGCCTGCCATGCGGACCGCGCCTTTATTATCCCCGCGGAAATTAAAGAGTTGCTGGCGGCTATTGCCCAGGCGGCGCACCCGCCAGAAGATCGCCTCGGTACCGCCACCATCGCGGTGGTGGGCGCCAGCGGAGGGGTAGGCACCTCCACCTTTGCTGCCGCCTTGGCGCGATCCCACTGCACGGCGAGTGAGCAGGCGCGAGCGCTGCTTATCGATGCCACCGCGCACTCCGGCGGCCTCGATCTCCTCCTCGGCGTGGAAACCGCGCCGGGTGCCCGCTGGCCGGAGCTCAACATTGGCGATGGCAGCATTGACGCCGCCGACCTTTACCGCGCCTTGCCCTCTACCGCTGATGGCATAGCGGTTCTATCCGCAGCGCGCAGCACGGTCAAGGACTCGTTCAAGCTGGATGCCACGCTCTTGGCGGCGGTGACGTCTGCGGCGCACGCGGCCGAGGGCCTGTGCGTGGTGGATTGCACGGCCGAAAATATCCCGGCTGCCTGCACGCACGTGGTGCTGGTGGTGGCCGCGGAAGTGCGATCGGCCGCGGCGGCCGCACAACTTATCCTGCGACTGGATGAGGCGCGGCGCGACATCGTGGTGGTGCTGCGCCAACGGCAGTGGGCGGCTCTCAGCGCACCCGAGGTAGAAGACATTATCCACCACCGAGTCAGTGCCCAATTGCCCAGTGTGCGCGGGCTCACCCGCAGCATAGAGATCGGTGGACTCCCAGCCCGGCTTCCCGCAGCACTGGCCAAGACCGCCCGTGCGGTGCGCGAGGAGGTAGGGGCATGAGCGCAGCGATGGATAGCTCGGTCGAGACCATGGAAAAGACCATGGAGAAGATGCAGCGCGTCATTGCCGCCGAGCCGGATCTGGTGCACGACGCCCCTAGCCTGGCCCGGCGGATCCGGGAGGAAGCAGGGGTTATCAGTGATGTCGCCGTGGTGGATCTGCTCCGGCGCTTGCGCCAAGATGCCACCGGCATGGGGCCACTGGATGCCTTATTGGCCCGGCAGGGCGTGACCGATGTCGTGGTTAACGGGCCTGAACACGTCTTTATGGACCGAGGAGAGGGGCTAGAGCGCAGCGATATCACCTTTCGCAACGATGGGGAGGTGCGCCAGCTTGCCTCTCGGTTGGCCGCGGCATCGGGCACGCGGCTTGATGATGCCCAGCCTTTTGCCGATGGCCGCGTCACGCGCCCCGATGGCGTCGTGCTCCGCGTGCATGCCCTTTTAAGCCCACCCGCAGTGGGCGGAACGTGCATTAGCCTGCGCGTATTGCGGCAGGCGCAGACCACCCTGCCGCAGTTGGTGGCCAATGGCACCGTGCCGGAGGACATCAGCCAGCTGCTTGCCGCGATGGTGAAAAAGCGAGTGTCCTTCCTCGTTATCGGAGGTACCGGCTCCGGCAAGACGACGCTGCTCTCGGCGCTATTGGGAACCGTATCCGAGCGCGAGCGCATCGTGGTCATCGAAGATACGGCGGAGCTATCACCCCACCACCCGCATTGCGTGAGCATCGTCTCGCGCCGGGCAAACGCTGAAGGCAGCGGGGAAATCACCATGGCGCAATTGCTGCGGCAAGCGCTGCGCATGCGCCCAGACCGCATCGTCGTCGGTGAGATTCGCGGCCCAGAGGTAGTCGATCTCCTCGCCGCGCTGAATACGGGCCACGATGGCGGTGCGGGTACCTTGCACGCCAATTCCCTCTTTGAGGTACCCGCCCGCATGGAGGCCCTCGGCGCACTCGGCGGCCTGGACCGCAGCGCCCTGCACTCGCAATTGGCGGCTGCCGTCAACGTGGTGCTCACCATGGAGCGCACGCCGCACGGCCGGCGCCTGGCCCATATCGGCGTCTTAGAGGGCAATCCGGTCACCCCGCGCATTGTCTGGAGCGCAACCGAGGGGTCCGCCCCCGGCTTTGCGAAATTCTCCGCCGCGCTGTTGGAGGAACGGCGCGAAGAAGCAGGAGGTCAGGCGGATGCTTAGCTTCTTATTGCTCGCCGCAGCCCTCTTGCTGTCTGCGCCCTCGAGCGCATCCCGCATTGCTGGCAAGGACAGCCGGATAAAGGCCAGCTCCTTGGTCATTTTGGGCGCCGTATTCTGCGGCAGCTTGGTCTTCTTCTCGGTTGGGCGGATAAGCATTGCGGTCGCGGCGGCGATCATCGCCTGGTGCGTGTCGTGGTATATCAAGGACGTCATGGCCGCCCGCACGCGCCGGCGCGGCCGCGAGGCCCTAGCCGGATACTTCGGGGTCGTCACCGCTGATCTGCGCGCCGGGGCGACCCTCGCAAGCGCGCTATCGCGCGGGGCGGAGTCCCTTCCCTCGACGACGCCGCGGGATATGAGCGCGGCCTTAGAATCCACCGCTACCGCGGCGGCCCGCGGCGCGCCCCCACACGTGGCGCTCTCTGGCGCCCATGCGGATGCAGAACTTACCCGGTTAGGCCACCTGCTCGAATTATCCACACAGCACGGCATCGCGGTGGCAAGCCTCTTTGAGCAGGCCCAAAGCAGGATGGATGCCCTGCGCCGCCACCACCAATCCACCGCGGCCGGGCTGCAAGGACCCCAAGCTACAGCCACGGTCTTGGCCTGCCTTCCCATCGCGGGCATCGCCATGGGCGGGGCGATGGGTGCTAATTCGCTTGGCTTCTTGCTCGGCGGCGGATTGGGCGGAATCCTGCTGGTCATCGGGGTGGGGCTTGCCTGCGGCGGCTTTGCCTGGTCCCGCGTCATCATCAGGAAGGCGGCACCATGATGGCCTTTATTTGCTTAGCGCTGGCCGTGCTCGTTGGGCTGCCGGCCACCAAGGGGCGGCTGGGACCTTCTACGGCACAAAACACAGCGCAGCACACGGCGAAGACCCCGCGCGCCGGCCCAAGAAAGCTCAATGGCGCAACAGTGCGCGGGGGATTGATGAGCAAACTCCAGCCCTCTAGCACCGTGGATCCACTCCTCGTGGCCGGGGATATCGAACTTTTCGCAGCTTGCCTGAGTGCGGGCCTGACGGTGCACGCCGCTGCTACGGCGGTCGCGCGTACGGCAGAGGCCGATACCCAGCACTTGTGGGAGACGGTATCCGCGCTCCTGGGAGTTGGCGTGCCCACGGAATCTGCATGGGACCACATGAAGGGCCATGCGGGACTAGAGGACGTGGCGGGGCTTGTCATCTTATCGGGCCAATCCGGCGCCACCATAGCCGCCGGATGCACGCGAATCTGTACTTCTTTGCGCGCCGAAGCATCTGCTCACGCTACGGCTAAAGCAGAGCGCGCAGGAGTATTCATTGCCCTCCCGCTGGCGGTGTGCTTCCTGCCAGCATTCATCGTTCTAGGCCTCGCGCCCGTAGTGATCAGCTTGGGCGCGCAGCTTTTCTAGATGCACCATTTTTCACTTCTACTCAACCACCACACCTTATAAGAAAGGACTTCCCATTATGTCTGCACTATTTATTAAGTACTCCCAGCTCACCCGCGCCCTCGTCCGCAACGATGAGGGGATGAGCACCATTGAATACGCCATGGGATCGCTTGCGCCTGCGGCACTTGCCGGCGTGCTGTACATGGTCATTAACGGCGGCGGCGTGGTCGATGCCATCGAGGGAATCATCACCGATGCGCTGTCGAATACCCCGAGCTAACCGGGCGCACTAGAACACAAGAAAGGAGGAATCATGCGCACGGTAGTCGATGACGATGGTTCCGTGACCATCGAAGCCGCCCTGGCATTAAGCTCCCTCGTCCTCGTGGCGGCGGGCATTATCGGTGCGATCGCGACGATGGCGTCCTATATCGCGGCGGTGGACATGGCGGGCGCGGCGGCTAGGTCGCACGCCATCGGCGTCGAGTACCAACCGGCCCGCGAGGATGCCCGGGTAAGCGTGCAGGAAAGCGCGGGGCTTATCAGGGCATCGGTAAGCGTCGATGCTCCCATCGGCACCATGAGCGCGGAAGCGGTCTTTCCCGCGGAGGTGGCCGGCAATGACTAGCAAACTCCGCGGTGAGGACGGGTACGCCACCATCGCCGCCACCGGAATCATCGTCGCCATCATCAGCTTATTGCTGGTCATCGCGGCGGTGGGGTCTCGCGTGACCGCGCGCCACGAAGCGCAGGTAGCCGCGGACCTTGCCGCCGTGGCCGGCGCGTGGGCCTTGGCCACCGGCAAGGATGCGTGTGCGGCCGCAGAAAGCACCGCGCGGGATAACGGCGCGAGCCTCGAGGAATGCACCGACAATGCGCCCGATATCATCGCCGTTGCCGCGGTGCGCGGCCAGAGCGCCACGGCCAAGGCGGGCCCTGTTTAAACCGCGGATTCCTGCGTCATGGTGACGAGCTCGCCGAGCAGCTTGATGGCACCGTCCTTGCTTAGTGGGTTATTGCCGTTGCCGCACTTGGGCGATTGCACGCACGATGGGCACCCGGCCTCGCAGGGGCAGGAGCGCACCGCCTCAAAGGTGGCCGCGATCCACTCGGGGAAGCGGCGAAAGCCTTCTTCGGCAAACCCGGCGCCGCCGGGGTGGCCGTCGTAGACAAAGACGGTGGGAAGCTGCGTATCCGCGTGCAATGCGGTGGATACGCCGCCGATATCCCAGCGGTCGCAGGTAGCGATAAGCGGCAACAGCCCAATGGCGGCGTGTTCGGCCGCATGGAGGGTGCCGGGGATATCGGCGGCGGTAATGCCCATCGCAGAAAGCGCCAGCGGGTCGATGGTATAAGCCACGGCGCGGGTGGTCAGCCGCTGTTCGGGGAGATCGAGGGGGATATCGTCGCCGATGGTGCCATTGGCAAGCCGCACCTGGTACCCGGTGACGCGGTCGGTGACCTCGACCTCCACGTCCGCCACCCACAGGCTCGGGGAATAATTGACCAGGTTATCGGCCTCGCGCACGATGCGAATATCCGTAGTAGAGCGCGGGGTGGTCGAATACTCGGGGGTCTCCGGGCGGGCGAGTGCCACATAATCGGATAGGAGGAGCTCCTCGATGACAAAACTTTCGCCCTGGTGCAGGTAGACCGCGCCGGGGTGGACCTGGCTGGTCGCGCGCGCTGCATCGATGGTGCCCAGTAGCCGCCCATCGGAGGCATCCACGATCATGACCTCCTCGCCCGCCCCGCCGCGCAGCGATACCGCCGAGTGGGCGGTCTCCGGGGAGAGCTCTTCCGCGCTGGAGGCGGGAATGGGTACGGCAAACCACCCGCGCTCGCGGCGGCGCACGAGGCCCTGCTCTGCAAGCTGGTGGATGACATCGCTGGCACCCCACTCAGCAATGGTTGCATCATCCAGCGGCTTTTCCACCGCCGCGCAGTAGATATGGCCAAAGAGGATATAGGGGTTCGTGGGGTTAAACACGCTCGCTTCCACCGGCTTGCCCAAGAGAGCATCGGGGTGGTGCACCAGGTAGGTATCCATGGGTTCATCGCGGGCGACAAGCACCACGAGCGAGCCTTGCCCACGCCGGCCGGCGCGCCCGGCTTGCTGCCAAAAACTGGCCACGGTGCCCGGAAACCCGGCGGTAACCACGGCATCGAGCCCGCCGACGTCGATGCCCAGCTCGAGGGCGGAGGTGGTGGCAACGCCTAATAGGGAGGCATCGTCAAGCGCCTGCTCCAACCGGCGGCGGTCCTCGGCTAAGTAACCTGCGCGGTAGGCGGCGATGCGCTGTGCGAAATCCGGCCGGCCCAAACTGCCGGAGAGGGTCTCGGCGGCTACCATCGCCACGACCTCGGCGGAGCGGCGGGAGCGCACAAAGGCCATGGTCCGGGCGCCTTCCGCGATGAAGGTTGCCATCATCTCGGCGGCCTCAGTCGTGGCCGCGCGTCGCACGGGGGCGCCGTGCTCGCCCTCCGCACCCTCTAAAAACCCAGGCTCCCAGAGCGCGACCGTGCGCGCACCGGTGGGGGCGGAATCCTCAGTAATCGCGTGCGCCGGGCGGCCGGTGAGGCGCTCGGCATGCCGCGCCGGATCATTCATGGTTGCGGAGGCATAAATGATGGTGGGCCGCGATCCATAATGGCGGCACAGCCGGAGCAGGCGGCGCACCACCAGGGCCACATTGGCGCCGAATACGCCCCGATAGGAATGGCATTCATCGATGACGATGAACTCCAGGTGGCGCAGCACCCGCGCCCACCGCGCGTGCGCGGCCAGCATGGACATGTGCACCATATCGGGATTGGAAAACACCAGGCGCGAATGCTCGCGCACGCCCGCCCGCGACTCCTGGGGCGTATCGCCGTCATAGGGTGCGGGCACCACGTTCTTGAGCTCCGGAATCCCGCGGCACAGCTCAAGCGCGGACTGCAGCTGGTCCGATCCGAGGGCCTTGGTGGGGGTGAGGTAGAGCGCGCACGCGGTCTGATCCTTTGCCAGCCGGGTGAGGATGGGCAGCTGGTAGCCCAAAGACTTTCCGGACGAGGTGCCGGTGGAAATTACTGCGTCACGGCCCTGCCACGCGCATTCGGCGAGCTCGGCCTGGTGCGCATAGAGCTTGCCGATGCCCCCATCTACCACCTGCTCCTTCAACCCCGGCAGCACCCACTCTGGCCATTCGGCGTAGCGCGCCCGCTTTGCCGGGAGCGTGGTGTGAAACGTCAGGGTGGACTCAGAAAGGCGCCGTTGAATGAGGTCTAGGAGCTCTTCACCAATGGGGTTGTTGCCCGCCGGGTGAGACAATTTTTTACCCCCTTGTGAGTTAAATCTATCGCTTTGGCGTGGAACGTGTCACACTGTTGACAGGCCAATGTTGTCTTGGTGCGGTTTTATACTTCACGGTACTGCTCGAGGACCCATTTACCGAATAACTACCGGCGCGGCAATGCGCGCTACCTCTTTAAGAAAAGGAACTCAGTTCACCATGACACAAGGAACCGTTAAGTGGTTTAACTCCGAAAAGGGATACGGCTTCATCGAGCGCGAGGACGGCGGCGGAGACATCTTCGTGCACTACTCCGAAATTCAGGGCAGCGGCTTCCGCACCTTGGAAGAAAACCAGAAGGTCAGCTTCGAGGTTGGATCCGGCCCGAAGGGCGACCAGGCGCAGGCCGTTTCCATTCTCTAACGCCCTCTAGGGTTTTAATCGCCCTAGGGCGTTTCGGCGTAGCCGCGGCGGGTATCCCACCACTCAGTGATGCTGTTTTGGGCCTTTTGTAGTCCGAAGCCGATGAATACGGCGGCGATAATGCTGATAACCATCGCAAACAGTGGGGTATCGGAGAACGCCATGCCGCCCACATAACCAATGGCCAAGGCCTGGAATACCCAGAGCATCACGCCAATGGTGTCGAAGAAGAGGAAGACCGGCCAGGGAAAGCGCATTGACCCTAGCAAAATGGTCATAAAGAGCCTGGCCGAGGGGATAAAGCGGGCAATGATAATGGCCGCGCCACCGCCGCGGCGTACATTGCGTTTTACCCAGGTGAGGGCCTCGTAGGCCTTCGTTCCCTTTTGAATGCGGTTAAGCAATGGCATAAACCGCGTGCCCAGCAAAAAGCACAGGTTATCACCCAACATGGCGGCTACGAGCGCCACAAAGAACATGGTGGGCAGGTGTGGAAATCCCTGCGAACCGGCCCAAGCGCCGACCATATTCAGCGGGATTTCAGAGGGGAGCACTGGAAAGAAACAGTCCCCGAAAATGAGCAGGCCCACGATTGGATAAACCCACTCCGTGCCCATGATGGCTTCAATCCACATCGTTACTGTGTCAACCATCTAATCCTCCACGGGGTGTGTTGTGGGTGTGCTATCGTCCCCAACAATGCTTTCACAGCTGCTGGACTTTCTAAAAAGGTCAGTATAGACCGGTTCGGTGGGGGTGCGAAGCGCCCCCTACAAAGCCTTTTGGTGTTACCGAGTATATGGTGCGAAGAACGGTATAAACCACCTGTGTACGCTAGGGGCGATTGCTGAAAGCGCACAAATTTTAATGTTCGCATCATCGAAAGGGATGAAGTCGAAGTGGCAGAAGCGGCCGAGCCGGGCAAAACTTTAGTGATTGTGGAGTCGGCAACTAAGGCGAAGAAGATCCAGCCGTACCTGGGAGATAACTACATCGTGGAGGCCTCCGTAGGGCATATCCGCGATCTCCCGCGGGGCGCTGCCGACGTGCCGGCGAAGTTCAAGAAAGAATCTTGGGCCCGCTTGGGTGTTAACCCGGAAGATGATTTCGCCCCGCTCTACGTCGTCAGCCCGGATAAAAAGAAAAAGGTCGCTGACCTCAAATCCAAGCTGAAGCAGTGCGATAGCCTCTTGCTGGCAACAGACCCGGACCGCGAGGGCGAGGCCATTGCTTGGCACCTATTGGAGGTTTTAAAGCCCAAGGTGCCGGTGCGCCGCATGGTCTTTAATGAGATCACCAAGTCCGCCATCTTGGAGGCGGCGGAAAACACCCGCGACTTGGACTATGACCTTATTGATGCCCAAGAAACCCGCCGCATCCTCGACCGCCTCTACGGCTACGAAGTCTCGCCCGTGCTGTGGAAGAAGGTCATGCCGCGGCTTTCGGCCGGGCGCGTGCAGTCGGTGGCCACGCGGGTCATCGTCGAGCGCGAGCGCGAGCGCATGGCGTTTATCTCCGCCGATTACTGGGATTTGCTCGCCACCCTGGACGCGGGGGCGGGCAGCGGCGAGGGCCCGTCGGCCTTTGACGCGCGCCTGACCGCCGTTAATGGCAAGCGCGTGGCTGTGGGCCGTGATTTCGACGATCGCGGAAACGTGAAGACCAAGGACGTCATCGTCATCACCCAGCCGCAGGCGGAGGCCTTGGAAAAGGCCCTGCAGGGCGCGGGCATGACCGTGTCCGGGGTAGAACACAAGCCCTATACCCGCAAGCCTTATGCGCCGTTTATGACCTCGACGCTGCAGCAGGAGGCGGGCCGGCGCCTGCACTTTACCTCTGAGCGTACGATGCGCATTGCACAGCGCCTTTACGAAAACGGCCACATTACGTATATGCGTACGGACTCCTCTTCGCTGTCTAAGCAGGGTTTGAACGCCGCGCGCAGCTCCGCCACCAGCATTTATGGCGAAGAATACGTCTCGGATTCCCCGCGCGTTTATGACCGCCGCGTCAAAAACTCGCAGGAAGCGCACGAGGCGATCCGCCCCGCCGGTGAGTCCTTTGCCACCCCGGGCCAGCTGTCTAGCCAGCTGGATGCGGAGGAATTTAAGCTCTATGACCTGATTTGGAAGCGCACCGTGGCCTCGCAGATGGCCGATGCTAAGGGCACCTCCATGAAGGTGGCCGTGGCTGGCACCGCGACCACGGATAACGGCACCTATGACGTCGAGTTCTCCGCAACCGGCCGCACCATTACCTTCCCGGGTTTCTTGAAGGCTTACGGCGCCGACGAGGATACGAGCAAGAAGAGCGAGAACCGCCTGCCGCACCTGGAGGAGGGCCGCGATCTGAAGGCCGAAGAGGTATCGGCAGAAGGCCACTCCACCAACCCGCCGGCGCGCTATACAGAAGCGAGCCTGGTGAAAAAGATGGAAGACTTGGGCATCGGGCGCCCGTCGACGTATGCCTCCATCATCAAGACCATCCAAGACCGCGGTTACGTGGTCTCGCGCGGCAACGCCCTAGTGCCTTCGTGGGTAGCCTTCGCCGTCGTGGGCCTCTTGGAAGAAAACTTCACCGAGCTGGTGGATTATGACTTCACCTCGTCCATGGAAGATGAGCTGGACTCGATTGCCACCGGAACGGAGGATGGCACGGACTGGCTGAACGGCTTTTACTTTGGCAACGCTGAGGCCAACGAGCACAAGGCGGCCTCCATCGCGCGGCATGGCGGGCTGAAATCGCTTATCGATGTCAACCTCGAGGCCATCGATGCCCGCAAGGTCAACTCGCTGAAGCTCTATACCGATTCGGAGGGCCGCGAGGTCTTCGTGCGCGTCGGCCGCTACGGGCCCTATATCGAGCGCGCGATCGGCACCAACGAGGACGGCAGCGTGGAATATCAGCGCGCCAACCTCTCTGAAACCGTGACCCCGGACGGGCTGAATGAACAGCTGGCGGAAAAGCTCTTCGCCACCTCGCAGGGCGGGCGCCAGCTGGGCGAGAATCCCGAAAACGGCCGCATGGTGGTGGCGAAGGAAGGCCGCTTTGGCCCCTATGTCACCGAGGTCGTCCGCGATGATGAGCGGGAAAAGGCCGAGGCGGAGGCCTTGGAGATCGTCGCGAAGGAGCGCGCAGAAGAGGATAAGCAGCGCGCCGAGGAAGGCAAGCGCGCCAAGAATTGGGAGACCAAGACGGCCGCGAAGCAAAAGGAAAAGCGCATCAATGACTACATTGATGAGAAGCTGAAGCCGGGCACGGCCTCGCTCTTTAGCTCGATGGAGCCGCTGACCGTCACGCTGGAACAGGCCCTTGAGCTGCTGTCCCTGCCGCGCGAGGTGGGCGTGGACGACGGGGAGATGATCACTGCCCAAAACGGCCGCTACGGCCCCTACCTGAAGAAGGGATCGGATTCGCGCTCGCTGGCTAAGGAAGAGCAGATCTTTAGCATCACCTTGGATGAGGCCCGCCGCATTTATGCGGAGCCGAAGCGCCGTGGCCGCGCGGCCGCACAGCCGCCGCTCAAGCAACTCGGCGATAATGACGTCTCGGGCAAGCCTATGACCGTTAAGGATGGCCGCTTCGGCCCGTACGTTACGGACGGCACCACCAATGCGTCCCTGCGCCGCGGCGACGATCCGGAGCAGCTTACCGATGCCCGCGCCAACGAGCTCCTTTCCGAGCGCCGCGCCAAAGAGGCCTCTGGGGAGACGAAGAAGAAGTCTTCTAAGAAGAGCACAAAGAAGTCGACCAAGAAATCGACGAAGAAGGCGACCAAGAAGTCCAGCAAGAAGGCCACTAAGAAGGGCGCGAAGAAGGCGGCTAAGAAATCCAGCTCGAAGCCTTCGCCCGGCACGAAGAACGTGGTGAAGGCCGGCTCGCGGAAGAAATAAGCGAAGAAATTAGTAAGGTGGCGGGCATGAATGATTTTCTTGCCCGCACCGAGGAAGGCGCCGCGGCCTTGACCCGCGCGGTGTCCGAAACCTTTGCCGATGTCACCGACCCAGCCCGGCGCACGCCGCGGGGCTGGCGGCGTTTCGCGTACCTGGCGCTTGGTGAATCCACGGTATGGGCCCGCCTCTTTGGCTGGAAGAAGGCCCACACCATCACAAGCGCGCCGCTTTTGCCCCTTTTGGCGGCGGAGGCGCAAAACCCCACCCTGAGCCCCGCACTGCTGGCCGGCGCGGTGGGCCAGGTGGAAAAGTCGCGCCGCTTGCACCGCCCCTCCCTCCTTGGGGTGGCAGGCGTTACCGCTAGCCACGCGGCGTATTCGTGGGTGCTTTATCGGCGCGGCGCGCGCAACGATGCCCGCGGTTGGGGCCTGCGCGCCATGGCGTGGGCGGCGGCGCTCGTCGCCACGCGCAAGCAGCCCACTCGGACCGCGGTAGCGGTGGGCGGCGCGGCGGTGCTGACCACCTCGGCGCTGGCGGGCGATCCGCGCCTGCGCACCGATGCGACGAAGGGCTTGAGCCACGGCGCCAATCTCTTGGTCGCGGCGGAAGGCCTGACTGCGCTGCGAGCGCGAATAGCAGCAGCCGGGTCTCAGAAGGACAAGAAACATGCCAAGCCCTCGAAGGCGGCCAGAGCAGTGGGCGCGGCGGAGGCTGGTGCCTTGGCCCTCGGGCACTTCCTGCTAGTCGATGCCCTGTCTAGGTAAGGCCCTGCCTAGGCAAGCTCCGCTCCGGCTGCATGCTCGGGCCATAAGACAGCCGGCGGTGCACCACCTCGAAGGGCCCGCGCAGGCCCAGCGCTTCGAGCACGCACGCGCCAATCACGGTGACCAGCCACACGCCGCAGGCGAGCCCGGCTTGGCCGAAGGCTCCTAAGTCGTGGCCGTAGTCCAGCGTGAAGGGGTGCACGATAAGGAAAAACAGCATCGACTGGCCCACATAACCACTCATGGATCGTTTCCCCAGCGCGACGAAGGGCCACAAGAGCGCGGGCACGGAGGCACCGGTTGCTAGGCGCTCTTGCACGGGCTGCAAGATAAGGGCGAGCCCGGCGAGGATTCCCGGCCCGGTTAGCACGCCGAGGGTGGAATTGGCGCTACTGGCGGCGTTCGCCCAACGCTCATCAATGACCCCGAGGGTGCCCAAAGACCACAGCGTGCCAATGACCAGCGTTACGGCGGCGGCGATGGCCACCCAGCGCAGGAGTTGGGGGCGGTGAGAGGGGACATCGGCAAGCACGCCCTCGCGCGCCCACACAAAGCCCACCAGCATGACCGGCAGGTACATCAGCACGATGAGTGGGGCGGAGATGATCTGCGCGCCCAGGGTGAGAAGCTGGCTGAGCAGCAGGTCACCGTAGGAATTCACCGTGCCAATGGCATCGACGGGGATATCGAGCCCGCCGTCCACCGCGGAGAAAATAAACGCGGCGATGCCGAGCATCGTCAGCACCCCGAGCGCGATATAAGAAATCTTGCGCAGCGTAGAATTATGCAGCGTGAGCAGCAGGGCAATGACTATGCCCGCAATGCCGTAGACAAACATGATATCGCCCCAAAACAGCAGCACCATGTGCACCGCGCCCAACAGCGCGAGGAAGCCATAGCGCTTGGCGATGACCCTCCTTGCCTCCCCCAGCGGAAATCCCCGCCGCCACAGGCTCATCGCAATAAGCCCCACGCCGAAGCCCAGCAGGGTAGAAAACATGGGCAGGCCGCGGTTGTGCACGAAGAAAGCACCGAAGACGACGGCGATTTTATCGAGCACACTGTCATCGAGGATGCCGCCGAAATACGCGCCCGGGCGATTCTCGGTGATGATCCACGCGGTGGTCATATTCGCTATCGCGATGCCTAAAAGCGCCATTCCGCGCGCCGCGTCGGGCACGATGAGGCGGGTGCTGGCCATTAGATTTCGCACCTTTCTGCCAGGCTGGCGCGGATGGGGCGCGCCAGCTGGGTCATGCGGCGGCGCCCGCGCAGCTCGATGGATTTCATGACGGTCCAGCGGGCCTGCTCGGCCTCGTTGGCGGTCTTTAAGGTAGCAGCGTTGGTCAGGACCTGGCCGGGGGTGTCCTTGGCCATTTCGGTCAGGCGGGCGGCCTCGTTAACGGCATCGCCGATGACGGTGTACTCGAAGCGATCCGCGCCGCCGATGTGGCCTGCCACCACGTGGCCGGAGGCGACGCCGATGCCGGCCTGCAGCTCGAGCCCGCGCAATTCCCCGCGCAGCTCGCGGGCGGCCTGCAGCGCCATCGAAGTCGAGTCGTACACGTTGAGCGGCGCGCCAAAGACGGCGAGGGCGGCATCGCCTTGGAACTTATTGATGATGCCCTTATTGCGGTGCACCACCGTCACGACGTGCTCGAAGAATTTATTGAGCTCCGTGACCACTTCTTCGGGGGAGTGGTTGACCGCGAAGGTGGTGGAACCGATGACATCGATGAACAGCACCGCGACCTTCCGATCCTCCCCGCCCAATTCGGGGCGCTCATCAAGGGCGCGCTGGGCCACCTCGGTGCCCACGTAGCGGCCGAAGATATCGCGGACGCGTTGGCGCTCGCGCAGCCCGCGCATCATCTCATTAAATCCCGCCTGCAGGACGCCGAGCTCGGATCCATCGTAGATATCGACCTCGGCATCGGACTCGCCGCGGCGCACGCGGTTGATCGCATCCTGCAATTCCACGATGGGATCGACCACGCTCATGATGGCGAAGCTGGTGCCGATAAACCCAGTGGCCAAGGCCGTGAGGGCCAGTGCCACGATGGCCGGGATGATTTCGCTGGTATCGCCGGAGAAGAGCCCGGTGTGCTGCCCCAGCAGCACCAACACGATGCCGAGTAGCGGCACCCCGGAGGTCATCAGCCAGGTCGAAAAGAGGCGATACTTGATGGGCGGTTCGACGGTGGAATCTTCAAAGCGGCGGGCGACGGCCTGCGCGGCGACGGGCCGCACGAGGCGCTCTGCCTGCAGGTAGGTCAAGATGATGACCACTAGGCCCGCCAGGGTGGTGGAGACCCCCACGACGAGTCCGAGACGCCCGGACTGCCCGCTGGAGATAACCACCGTCAGGATAATGCCGATGAGCCAGACCGCGGCCGCGACCAGGGATTGGTACACAGGGATGCGCAGTACGAGGGTGCGCACCATATTTGGATCGTGCGCATCGGGATTGCGCTGCCAGTCCAGCACGGGGCGGAAGAGCAGCAGGGTAGCGGCGATGCCGATGATGACGGCAAAGATGAGGTAGACCGCCGCCACGCCCTTGAGGTTGGGCAGCTCGGCGGCAAAGTCCTCGATTTCCGGCATGGGCAGGAAATAGAGGATGAAGGTCATGATCGCGATGGCGCCGATGAGATTGGCGCCCAAGACCAAGGCAGCGTATACCGGCCATTGGGTTCCCATAAGCCAACGAGCGCCACGCAATAGTCTGTTCATAACTACTTACTGTAGTAAGACCAGTAGGCTAGAGCGAGTGAATACGGGAAGCGTTGCGCAACGATTGGCAGATACCCCAGGTGTGGCCCGCACTATCTTGGGTGCCGCGCGGGCGGCGCGGGGGATGCCGGGGGCAGATCCGCGGGCGATGAGCCATTCCTGGCTCTTTACCGGCCCGCCCGGTTCGGGGCGTTCCTTGGCCGCAATCGATTTCGCGGCCGCGCTCATGTGCACGGATCCGGAGGAACCGGGCTGCGGAAAATGCGAGGCCTGCCGCGCCGTGCTAGGCACCAAGCAGCACACGGACCTGGTCTTGGTGGACCCGCAGGAGGTCATAATCCCGGTGGATACGGTGCGAGAGGTCATTGGGCGCGCCGCGAGCCTGCCCACGGTCGCCCCGTGGCGCGTGGTGATCTTCAATAACGCGGATCGCCTCAACAATAACGGCGCCAACGCGCTGCTCAAGACGGTGGAGGAGCCGCCGGAGCGCACCGTGATTATCATGTGCGCGCCTTCCGATGCCCCCGAGGATTTCTCCCAGACCCTGCGCTCGCGCTGCCGGCACCTGTACATCCCCTCGCCGTCGGTGGACAATATCGTTGCCCAGCTGGTGAGCGAAGGCGCCTCGGATCACGATGCCCGCCTCGCCGCCGTCACTTCCCTGCGCCACGTGGGCAGGGCGCGCCACTTGGTGGCAGAGCCGACGGTGCAAAAACGCCGCGCTGTGGCCATCAACCTGGCCGAGGACATCTTCCACGAATCCCAGGGCTTTCAGGCGGTGACCTCGCTTCTCAAGCTGGTGGATGCGGACGCGAAGGAATCGCACAAGGAGGAAGAAGAAGCGGAGCTGGCCAAGCTGGAAAATACCTTTGGCGTGGGCGCGAAGGGCAAGGGCGCGGCGAAGGCGCAGCGTGATGCCCGCTCCGCCATCAAGGACCTACAAGAACAGCACAAGAAGCGGGCGAAGCGACGGGTCATCGATAACCTCGACCTAGTGCTCGTCGATCTCTCCGGAATTTACCGCGACGCGCTGATGACAAAGGTGGGCGCGCAGGTGGAGATGACCCACCCGGATTTCGCGGGGCTATCTGGCGAGCTGGCGCAGCGGGTGAACGAGGAGGGCCTCTTGGAGTGCCAGTCCGCCATTTCTTATTGCCGCGAGCAGCTGACCCAGAACGTAGGTACGCAGATTGCCTTCGACGGCTTGGTGGGCAGGCTGCGGCGGGCCTGCCTTTAGCGCTGGGGGGCTGTCTAGTACCGGGACCGTCGCTAGTATCGGGCCGGAGTTTAACACCGGCCCGCCAAAAACCAGGCCTAGGCACCGATTTCTTTTCCGCGCCACCCCTGCGATAGAATCGCCAGTGCTGCTTAAGTAGCGCGCCGCCTTAGCTCAGTCGGTAGAGCATTTCACTCGTAATGAAAAGGTCGCGAGTTCGATTCTCGCAGGCGGCTCCATTTTTATCTGTGCGGGTTTCTTCCTTAATGTAAACTCTCTTTCAATTGAAGCAGGCCATATGGCCTTGATGAGGGAGCAGACGATACATTGCTTATTGCTACCGTCGCAGCAGAAATTCTCTTTTGGGCGTGCCTCATTCTGGGTGGTGTTCTCCGCTACATCGTTAAGGCCCCAAGAATTGGACTGGCATTTTTTATCGCTACGCCAATTATTGACATAGTCTTGTTAATTTTCTCATTTTTCATTCTGCATAATGACGGCGAAGCGGGATTCATGCACGGTTTCGCAGCTTTTTATATCGCATTTTCGCTGGTCTTTGGCGGCGATATCATACGCGCAGTTGATCGGAAGCTCAGCGGGAAGTCGAAAACCGAGTCTGGGAATCAGTCCGATAATAATTTAAGAAAATCCGTATATGCCAGTGCGGTGACGGCTGCGATCCTTATAGTTAGCATCGCGGTGGTAGGGCTAAACGGCAGCTTCTGGTTGATTTATTGGCTTATTGCCGTGCTCTTTACCCCACCGATGTGGTGGGGCATTGAAAAATTTAATCGCCGTGCTTGAGCAGGCGCGGAACCACCTTGCCGGTGGCATTGCGCGGCAGCTTGGATAAGAAATGCACATCGCGGGGCACGGAGTGCTCGGCGAGCTTTTCGTGCACCCAGGCGCGGATGGCATCGGCAGTCAGTTCGCGGCCGGCGGCATCGGCAGTAGGCACCGCCCAGACGGCGATGCGGCTGAAGGTCTCGCTATCCTCCACACCACCCGCGTGCACTTCATCGATGCCGGGCATGGCCTCGAGCACCTCGGTCACGGACTGGGGGTGGACATTCTCGCCGCCCACGATGATCATGTCATCGGCCCGGCCCACGACGTGGAGGAAGCCCTGCTTGTCGATGTACCCAAGATCACCGATCGACAACAATCCATCGATCCGATTGAGCTTGAGCTTGGGGTTGGTATAGCCGGTCATGGCGGTGGAATTGGTGAGGTAGATTTCGCCCACCTCGCCGCGAGGAACGGGGTGGCCCTCCTCATCGAGGATGCGCAGCTTGGTGCCATTGGCCACCTTGCCCACCGCATCAGGGTTTTCTGCGACTTGTTCCATCGTGGCCGTTGAGGCAAGCGCCAGCTCCGTGGAGCCGTAGACGTTGCACAGGATGGGGCCGAAGCGCGCGTTGGTGTCCTTGACCACCTGCGGGGTAAGTGCATTGCCGGCAGAGGCGATGAAGTTCAGGCTGGAGGTATCGAAGGAACCCTCGGGATCGTGATCCACCAAGCGCTTGAAAAAGATGGGGGAGGAGAGCATGCCGTCGAGGCGGTAGCGTTGGACATCATCAAGCACCTGCTCCGGCTCAAAGACGCGGCGGGTGACGATGGTATTGCGCAGCCCCAAGGCGATATTGATGCAGGCCCACCCCCAGGTGTGGAAGATGGAGGCCGTCATCTGCACACGCTGATCGGCGCGCCACGGGATATTGCCCACGATGGAGGCGAGCACGACGGGCAACGTCGGCTCAGGGCGCACGATGCCCTTGGGGATGCCGGTCGTGCCGGAGGACATCAGCACGATGGGGCCGTGCTTGGGAAAGGTGGGAAGCTCGATATCCAGGGGATTCTTCACGATTTTCTCGAGCGTGGGCAGATCGCTTGCTCCCGTATCGTGGGCGATGATGACTGGGATATCGAGGTTGGGATCGACGCGATCGATGAATTCATCATCGATGACGAGGACGTTAATGCCATTTTCTTCGATGCAGCCGGCGAGCTGCTCTGGGGAAGAACCGACATTGAGTAGGTAGATCCCGGCACCGGCGTAGCCCTTGGCGCCCAAAGGAATGATGATGCCGCGGCCGTTGCGGGCCATGACGCCGAGCCGGATTTCCGGCAGCTCCAAGGACTCTAGGTAGCGGGCGAAATTCTGCGCGTGGGATCGCAGCTGGCGGTAGGTGAGGGTGCCATCGTCATCGATAAGCGCGAGGCGATCGGGGCAGGTTAAATAGGCCTGCTCGATTTCGCGCGCCGTGGTGAAGCGGTAACGCGCGAGGTTGGGCAGGAGCTTGAGCTGCCCGCCAAGCCCGCCTTGCCGGGTGATAAGCCCTGACTTGAAGAGGGCAGGAAAGAACTGGCTGAGCGCGGAGGCGTGGAAGGGAACATCAGACAATTTCATGGAAGAGAAAGCTCCGAAAAGAGAAGATAACGAAAATATAACTACGAACGATATCGTCAGAAGAAAAGATAGTGTTGCTTTTAACTCGAAAAATGTTACCAGAGTGACTAATATACACTTAAGTTACAAGGTGTGAAGAAAAGGTCTCTCAATGAAATCTATAAAACTCAAGGCATTTTCGGTCGTCGCTTCCGCGATTGCGGTGGTGGGCGTGGCGGTAGCGGCGCCGCAGGCTAGCGCGGCAGAGCGCAATCTCGTTTCCTTCGGTGACTCGGTCATTGCGGATCCGAACGGCGGGGAATACTTGAAGGACCGCTTCAATCCAACGCGGGTAATCGGGGAAAACTGCCCCACCTCCTTCAACTATGCGAAGCGGGCCGGCGCCAAGATGGGGCTGCCGGTGCGCGATTTCTCCTGCTCCGGTGCGGTGTCGATGTCCAATGGCCCGCAGATCTGGCAGCAGGTGGATGCCGCCATCGGATCGGGCGCGCTGACCCCAGATACCGCGCGCGTACTGATTACCACCGGCTTCAACGACACCTATAACCACCGCGAACTGAACATGGATCAGATTCGCCGGGAATTTACGGACCGCACCGCCCCGCAGATTGAACGGATTAAGCACGCCGCACCGAATGCCCGCATCCAGATCGTGGGCTACCCCACCATCGGTTCGGGGCCGCACTACTGCCTTGTTCACGTTGGCCCGACGCCGCTGGATTCGACCTTCCTGCCCATGGTTCAGGACTACGAAAACAAGGCGCAGTGGATGCAGGTTGATCTGGCGGCCCGCACGGGCGTGCAATTCCTGGACATGAAGCCATCGACCCGCAATAACGGCATGTGCGCCAATGCGAATGACCGCATGTGGGCAGGTCTCGTGGACTTTACGGCGGGCGCGGGCAACTTGCCCATCCACATGAACCAGCGCGGCCACGAGCACGCGGCCAACGTGATTGCGGCTTCCTAGCAACCATTTTCATTACCGCGGCCATATTGAAAATGTAGGTATGGTTGTGGACATGACTGTAAAAGCTGTTATTGCCCGCTCTAAAGGCGCGGAAGTTGAGACCGTAAATATCGTCGTTCCCGAGCCCGGCCCCAATGACGTCATCGTGCGGGTGCAGGCCTGCGGTGTATGCCACACAGACTTGGCCTACCGCGATGGTGACATCGAGGACGCTTTCCCCTTCCTGCTGGGCCACGAGGCGGCAGGCGTGGTGGAGACCGTAGGTTCTGCGGTCACCCACGTGGAGGAGGGCGATTTCGTCGTCCTGAACTGGCGCGCAGTATGCGGCGAGTGTCGCGCTTGCAAGAAGGGCGAGCCCAAGTACTGCTTCAATACCCACAACGCTTCCAAGGCCATGACCTTGGAGGACGGCACCGAGCTCACCCCTGCGCTGGGCATCGGTTCTTTCGCGGAGAAGACCTTGGTCCACGAGGGCCAGTGCACCAAGGTTGATGAGATGGATCCTGCCGCTGCTGGCCTGTTGGGCTGCGGCATCATGGCTGGCCTGGGCGCTTCCGTCAACACCGGCGATATCCAGCTGGGCGAGTCCGTAGCCATCTTCGGCTGCGGCGGTGTCGGTGTGGCAGCGATTGCTGGTGCGAAGCTGGCGGGCGCGGCGAAGATCATCGCCGTAGACATTGATGAGTCCAAGCTGGAGACGGCGCGCGAGTTCGGTGCCACCGACACCATTTGCTCGAAGGGCATGTCGGAGCAGGAGGTTATCGATGCGGTGCGCGATCTCACGGGCGGCTTCGGCACGGATGTTTCCATCGACGCGGTGGGCATCCAGCCGACGTGGCGCCAGGCCTTCTACTCCCGCGATCACGCCGGCCGCATGGTGATGGTGGGCGTGCCTAACCTGACCGACCACGTGGACATCCCGGCCATCGACCTTTACGGCCGCGGCGGTTCCATCAAGCCGGCTTGGTACGGCGACTGCTTGCCGGAGCGTGACTTCCCCGCATACGTTGCCCTGCACAAGGCCGGCAACTTCCCGCTGGATAAGTTTGTTTCTGAGCGCATCGCGCTTGACGATGTCGAGTCTGCCTTCCAAACTATGAAGGACGGCAAGGTACTACGTTCGGTGGTGGAATTTTAATGCAGATTGAAAGCACGGTAACTTCCGGAAAGTTCCGTTTGGACGGCGGCGAATGGGACGTGGACAATAACGTCTACGTGCTTGGCGATGCCTCCAGTGTCCCTTCCCACGACCTCGATGCCGTGGCAGAGTTGGTGGGCGATCGCAAGGTTGAGGGCATCATCTTGACCCACGGCCACAACGATCACTGCGAGCTCGCGCCGGAAGCAGCAAAGCGCTTTGATGCGGATGTCTACATGCACCCGGACGATGACATGCTGTGGCAAGAGGCCAATGGCGATGCCCACTACATCGACCTAGCCGATAACGGCCAGTTCGACATCAACGGTGAGAAGATCACTGTCTACCACACCCCGGGCCACTCGCCGGGCTGTGTTGTCCTCTACGTCGATGGCACGCTTTTGTCTGGCGATACCCTGTTTAACGGCGGCCCTGGCGCAACGGGGCGCAAGTACTCGGACTTCGATGTGATCATCGAATCCCTGCGCAACGTCGTATTCAATTTGCCGGATGATACGAAGGTCTTGCCGGGCCACGGCGATGCCACGACGGTGGGCGCGGAAGCGGCGCGCATCGACGAGTACATCGAGCGTGGCTACTAAAAATCGCGCAAGTACTCTCCGTAGCCGGATTTGAGGAGGGGCTGGGCTAGCGCTTCCAGCTCCGCCTGGGAAATGAATCCGGCTTCGTAGGCCGCTACCTCGGGGGAACCGATGATGATGCCCGTTCTTTTCTGCATCACCTCTACGTAGGCGGCGGCCTCGCTCATGGAATCGACGGTGCCGGTATCCAGCCAAACACTACCGCGGTGGAGGCGCTGCACACTTAGCGCGCCGCGGCGCAGGTAGGCCTCGTTGATGGAGGTAATCTCGAGCTCCCCGCGATCGCTTGGCGTGATGGACTTAGCGATATCGATGACAGAATTATCGTAGAAATACAGCCCGACGACGGCATGATTAGATCGCGGCTCGGCCGGCTTTTCTTCAATGCTGAGCGCTTGGCCCGCCTGGTCGAATTCGACGACGCCGTAGCGCTGCGGATCCGAGACTTCATAGGCAAAGATGATGCCGCCCTCTGGATTGCGGCACTGGCTTAGTTCCCCGCCGAAGCCGTGGAAGATATTATCGCCGAGGACCAGCGCAACGCTGTCATCACCAATGAAATCCTCCCCAATCAAAAACGCCTGCGCCAACCCTTCGGGCCGGTGCTGCACGGCGTAATCGATCATCAGCCCGAGCTGGGATCCATCCCCGAAGAGCCTTTGAAACGCCCCAGCGTCCTCTGGGGTGGTGATGATGAGGATCTCCCGAATGCCCGCTTGGATGAGCGTGGTTAACGGGTAGTAGATCATCGGCTTGTCATAGATGGGCATAAGCTGCTTAGAGATGCCCTTAGTGATGGGATAAAGCCGCGTTCCGGATCCACCGGCGAGGATTATGCCTTTCATCGCTACTCCTCGCTGGCCTCGGTGTTTTCGTTAGTTTTGGCGGTTCCGGCGGTTGCTCCGGCGCCAGGCTCGCCGGTATCACCGGTATCGCTGGGCTCACCGGCACCGCTGGGTCCGCTGGGCTCGCTGGGTTCGCTAGGGTACAGTGCGAGATACAAGGCGAGGGCTGCCCGCCAATTTTGCGGCGAAAATCCCGTGGCCTCGATTTTATCTAGGGCAAGTGTCGACTCTTTGGGGCGCGGTGCTTCGGGGCCGACGATTTCCCGATACTGCTCGGTGCTTACCGGCGTGACCTCTGAGGGGTCGTGGCCCAGGCCGATGAATACGGACATCGCCATTTCATCGCGCCCGACGGTATCGCCGGAATTGGAGATATTATAAATCCCGTACTCGGGCCGGGTGCGCAAGAGATGCGCTATGCCCTTGGCCAAATCCTCAGCGAAGGTGGGGCGCCCGCGCTGGTCATGAATGACCTTCGGCTCCTTATCCGCTTCGGCGAAGCGGCGCATGGTGGCGATGAAATTCGGGCCATCGCCAAACACCCACGAGGTGCGCACAACATAATGCTGCGGTGCAGTCTGAGCGGCGGTTTCACCAGCAGCCTTCGACGCCCCGTAGGCGGATAGGGGCGAGGGGATCTCGTCTTCAGTGTGCAGCTCATTGGATCCATCGAAGATGTAGTCGCTGGATACGTGTACGAAGGTCAGCTGGTTTTCGGCAGCGATGCGGGCGAGTTTGGCTGGCGCCTCGGCGTTTACGGCCCAGGCGGCGGCGCGATCGTCCTCGGCGCCATTGACGTCGTTGTAGGCGGCGCAGTTGATGATGGCTTCGTATTGTTTCCACTGGCGCTGCGGGGGATTGGTGATGTCGAACTCCGTGCGGGTACAGAACTCGGCATTCTTGAGGACCCGTTTCAGCGCCCGGCCAAGCTGACCATTCGCACCGGTCACGAGGATTTTGCGGGGTGGCATGGGCTCTACATCTGCAAGCGCTGGCAGTTGCTTGTCTTTTTCTGAAACCTCGCGTGGTTCGAGGGGCCACTCCACAGCGTCGAGGTTGGTTCCGGTATAGCGTGCCTCGGGGGACCAATGCTCGTTAACCAGGTAGGAGTAGGAAGTTTCCTCGAGGGCTTGAAAACCATTGGCAACCCCGCGGGGCACAAATACGGCGGTCTCTGGCCCCACTTCATGGGTGACAATTTCGCCGAAGGTTGCGGAACCTTCCCGTAGATCGCACCAGGCACCAAAGATCTTGCCGTGCGCGACGGAGATGAGCTTGTCCCAAGGCTCAGCGTGCAGCCCGCGCGTGGCACCGGTGCGGTTATAAGAAATATTATTTTGCACCGGCTGGAACGAAGCCAGATCTGGTGCGGCCTTAGCAAGCTTTTCGCGCTGCCAGTTCTCCTTGAACCAGCCACGGTTATCTCCGTGTACGTCCAACTCAATGATGCTTAGGCCTTCAATGGCGGTGTTGTGTACCTGCATAATTACTGTCCTTGCTCTTTATAGCGGGCTTCTACAGAATCCTTTTGTGAGCGCCACCAAGTTTCGTTATCGCGATACCAGGCGATGGCATCTTCTAGTCCCGCCCGGATATCGGTATAACGGGGCTGCCAATCCAATTCGCGGCGCAGCTTGGAAGCATCCATGGCATAGCGCTGGTCGTGGCCGGGGCGGTCAGCTACGTGCTCGTACAGAGCCCGACCTCCTTGGGTATGTCCCATGATTTCGCAGATCATCTCGATGATGCGCTTATTATCGATGTCCGGCTGGTCAGCGCCGATATTATACGTCTCACCAATTCGCCCTTCCTCGATGATTTTTAGCACTGCCGCGTTGTGATCGTCGACGTGGATCCAGTCGCGCACCTGCTCACCCTTGCCATAGAGCTTAGGCGTATGCCCGGAAAGGATATTGGTGATTTGGCGCGGAATGAACTTTTCGATGTGTTGGTAAGGCCCATAATTATTCGAGCAATTAGAAATGGTGGCGCGCAGGCCAAAGGATCGGACCCATGCCCGCACGAGGTGATCGGAGCTCGCCTTGGTGGCCGAATAAGGGCTGGAGGGCGCATAGGCGGTTTCCTCAGTGAACTTGGTATGCGCCCCAATTTCTAAGTCCCCGAAGACCTCATCGGTAGAAACGTGGTGAAAGTGAACATCGCATGCCCGGCACGCCTCCAGAAGAGTATAGGTACCCACCACATTGGTCTGGATAAACGGGGAGGGATCCCGCAGGGAATTATCATTATGGGACTCGGCGGCGAAGTGCACGACGATATCCGCCTTGGCGACGAGCGGATTCACCACCGTAGCATCCGCGATATCGCCCTCCACTAATTCCACATCGATCCCCGCAAGATTATCCCGGTTGCCGGCATAGGTCAGCTTATCCAGAACAGTGATGCGGGTATCTGGGCGCACCTTGGCCATGAGGCGCACGAAATTGGCGCCGATGAAGCCGGCGCCGCCAGTAACGAGCATGGTGTGCATGAGTCTCCAGTGTAGGGCAGTCCGTAAAAGCTCTGCGCGTGGACAGTCCCAAAATGCTTGTACACGCACTTCTAGGCCGCACGACATGATCGTACGGCCCGAAAGCACGGTAGAGGGTGGGTAGTAGGGCATGGTCACGCTGCGCCGGGAGGTGGCGGACTAGGTGGTGAGTTCGTCCCGGAAGTGGATGGCGAATCGGCCGGGAAACTGGGTGGTGAATCCACCGGTTCATGAGGCTGAGCAGGCGGGTCGGTGAGCTTGCGCGCCGGGGCTTGCTCCGCAGCGGGGGAGTCATTGAGCTCTACCGAGGGGGAAAGACCTCCGGTATGCGCCGAGCGATAACCCACCCGGCCCGTTTCCGGGTCTCTTTCCGCATGCCCCATGCCATTACGGCCATCGCGGTTATCGTTATTGTCCACGTGATGTCGGCGGCATAACAGGGTCAGGTTCCGGAGGTCTGTAGCTCCCCCGTGGGACCACGCCTGCAGGTGGTGAACATCGCAGTCTTGCCACGGCCGGTTGCAGTCTGGGTGGGTGCATACGATTTCACTGGCGGCGAGCGCCAGCTTTTGCCACAGCGAAGCGGTGCGCTTGGTGCGCCCGAGCTCGAGCGGGAAGCCCTTGTCATCAACGGCGCAGAAAAAGTCGTGCTGCGCGGCGCCCAAGCGGAGAAGATCGAGCGGGGATAGGTCGATTCCCACGCTCGTGGTAAAGCGGGTGTCACTGCTCATCGCTTGTAGCTCTTCAAGAGTGGTGGCGACGAAGAAGGAACCGAGACCGTCCGATTTCTTTTGGCCTGCGGACAAGTAGCTCCCCAGTGCCGCAGTCAACTGATCTGCCATGCGCTGGGCATAGGTGCGCGTATCGTCTTCGGGACTCAGGCTTTCGCTGCCCTTATTCTTGGCAGGGGCGAAAGCGCTGGCCAAGACAGCGGCGGCGGAGGCATCGAGGTAACCGGAGATGTGCACGCCACCGTCTGCATCTTGGTTAGAAATGCTGAACCGGCGCTTGCGGGTAGCCGCGTGTGGGTCGCGCTTCCCAGAGGGATCGACGGCATGCTTATTCGCCTTGCGGATAGCCTGCCGCAGCCAATCGCGCAGGGACTCATAGGAGCGGCGTTTAGCCTCCTCTAGAGCCTTATTGCGCAGCTCCCGCGGCCCAGGAACCGCGAACTTATTGAGGTTACGCAGCTCCCGTTCGATGAGGTTGAGGATGCGCTCTGGGATAGGGTCTTCCTCGAAGAGCTTCTTGCGGCGCTGTTCTTCCGCGCGGCGCTCACGTTCGGCGCGGCGGCGCGCTTCCTCCTCGGCTTTCTTTTGCGCGGCCGCGTCTGCCTCGTCGTCTGCTGGCGGGGGAGTAGGTTCAGGATCCTCGATGGGTGCAAAGAGGTTCTTGCCGTTGCGCAGGCGTGCGGCGGCTTCGGACTCCGTGAGGCCAAGGCGGGCGACTAAATAGTCCTTAGCCTTAGAGGAGCCGACCCGCCTGCCGGCATCATCGCGCTCTGCAATAAAGGCAAAGGCGGCATCGATAGTGGATTTATTGCCCAGCGCCCGTTCTAAATGCTCGAAGTTAGGGTGGAGCAATTCGAAGGAGAGATCGTCCGGATTCTGCATAAGGTTGCGCAGGCGCGTAAGCCCCGCAGCCACATCAGAAATCGCTGAATTGATTTCTGTATGCTTAGCAGTTTCCATGGTTCCCTCCTTCCTGTTTCGCTTTCATGTTCTATTCTAGGTCAATAAAACACCAGCGCAACCGCAAGAAAGGAATTGGTCAATAGACTGTACATTCCCCACTAGAATGGGCTCAGCCACAACCAAACACGCCCAAAACGCACCTAAAACGCAACCAAAACCACTAGTCCGGAAACTTGGGCAACGCGGTTTCATCGAGCCATGCGGCAACGGTGGCATCGAAAAGAGCTGCGTCCGGCGCAGCCTCCCGGAAGGACGAGAGAAGATCGGAGGGCTGAACCACGGAGTGTTGATGCTGGGTGAGGTAGGAGGTGAGGGCGGGGAAGAAGGCATCGCCAAGCAGCCGGTGAATGGCGTGCACCGCGAGGGCCCCGCGCTTGTACACGCGGTCATCGAACATATCGCGCGCACCGGGATCAGAAACCTTGATGTCTTGGCGCTTGCGCATCAGAACTTGGTAATGCGAGCGCGCCGCCTCGCGCGCGGAGGAGGCACCCTTGTGCTCACCCCACAACCACTCGCTGTAGCAGGCAAAACCCTCATTGAGCCAAATATCCTTCCATGCAGAAAGGCCAACGGAATTGCCAAACCATTGGTGGGAAAGCTCGTGTGCGATGAGTCGCTCGAAGGCGTGATCGCCTTTCACATGGTTGGAACCAAAAATGGACAGGCCCTGGGCCTCGAGGGGGATTTCCAGCTCATCCTCGGTAATGACGACCTGATAGGCGGGGAAAGGATAAGGCCCGTAGATAGAGGAGAAGAAATCCACCATCTCTTGCTGCCGGGAGAATTCTTCGCGCACGCGCTCGCGCAAGAACGCCGGCGCCCACGCCTGGGTATCAGCTCCCAGCGAATAAGAAGAAAACTCGCCTACCTGCACCGTTGCGAGGTACGTGGCCATGGGGTGGCGTGTGCGGTAGTGCCACCGAGTGGTGGAACCGCCGGCCTTGCGGGAGACCAATTCGCCATTGGAAATGACGGTAAAGGGGCTATCGGCGGTGATGATGATGTCATACGTCGCCTTCTCTGAAGGCGTGTCATCGCACGGGAACCAGCTGGGCGCGCCATTGGGCTGGCTGGCCACCAAAGAGCCGGATTCGGTTTCCTCCCAGCCAATTTCGCCCCACGTGGTGCGGATGGGGCGCGGGCTGCCGCCATAGCGAATGTGCAGCTCAAACTCAGTCCCGCCAGGAATCTCGTCTGCAAAACGCAGACGCAGCTTCCCCGAAGATTGGCGGAATTTAGCCACCCGCGGCGCGTGCTTGGCGGTCACTCGCCGGGCCACCATCGCCCCGCCGAGGTCCAATGTTAAGGAGGTCAGCTCTTCCACCGCGCGCACGCTTAAAATGGCCTCACCCTGCAACAGGTTTGGCTCCACGCGGTAGTTCAAGTCCAGCGTGTAGTGGGTGACTTCAAAACCAAGGTTGAAGTCCACGCCGGTATAAGGATCAGTATGCGCACGCGAAAAGGCGGTAGGAAGCAATGTCATAATATTGCGATCCTACCGCCCGTCAGGCAAAGCCTAAATTTAGCTATTGAATGCCTTCTCGAATACTTGCCAAGAATCCTTCAGATCCTGGTTCCAGTGCGGCCACGAGTGGGTTCCGGTATTGCGGAAGTTAAAGGTGGCTGGCACGCCGGCCTGGTCAAGCTTGGCCTTGAAATTGTGGGTGCAGTAATTTACCCCGGCCTCGATGGCTCCGCCTTCAATCTGCAGGGTGGCGGATCCCTGCGCTGCCTGTAGCGGATTGTAGCCCTTGGATTGGATATAGGAGAACGTATCTTCCTCGCCGGCCAAGCCAGAACCGGAAGAAATGTATAGCTCGGTACCGCGTAGCTTCTCAGCGTTCATCATGGCGTCGTTGTAACGGTTGGTCTCGGAGCCGTACGGACCCCACATTTGATCCACGCTGCCGCCGCCGCGGTTGACCGTCAACTCTACGCCCTTGCGTTCCAGTGGGTAAGCGGTAGCGGCACAACCGGCGTAGGAGCCCACTGCATCGTAGAAGCCCTGGTTGTGCTGGGCTAGCAGCAGGGAAGAGGTGGCGGACATGGACATGCCGGCAATGGCGCGGTGGTTATCCGCGTTGATGTGCTTTTCAATGGCACCCGGCAGCTCCTTGGTAAGGAAGGTTTCCCACTTTTGCGGTCCCTGCAGGAATTCTGAATTCGGCTCAGAGATCCAGTCGGTGTAGTAGGAGAACGCACCGGCCTGCGGGACTACGACGTTCACGTCCTTTTCGTGGTAGAAATCAACGGCATCAGAAAGCTTTAGCCAGTCCATGTCTTGCTCTGCTCCGCCTGCGCCATTGAGCAGGTAAATGGTTGGGCGGTTTTCGCTCTTGGCGCGGATGACGGCTAGCGGAATCTTCCGGTCATTCATTGCCGGCGAGGTTGCCTCGAGCGTTTCAACGCGCGCGTCGTCCTTGTACTTCTTGTACCAGGACTTACCCTCGATCTCCGGGGTAGGTTCCAGCGGGGAAATCGTGGACTGTGCGGCATCGCCCGCCACCTGCTGCGGGGTGAGCTCGGCTGCGCCCGCCACGGGGGCATAAGCTAAGCCCGTGCAAACCGCAGCTGCCGCGAGGATAGAATTAAGACGCTTCATGGTGCTTCTTTCCAGTGGGGAGTGGACTCGATAACTATACTTCGGCCGCGAAAAATCGGCATGTTGAGGGAAGTATATTCAGTATTCCTACATGCAGACCTAACCATTAATACTGCCCAATAAATGCTTGCCGGTAAAGACTTTCACTGATGTGGGGGAGTAGCGGGGGTAGGCATACCTTCATTGCCTTTTCCGCTATCAATGATAAGTAACGCTGTGACAACTGAGGTTTCTATGTCATAATTTCCCAATGAAGCACAGCGTGACGTGGTTGGCGCCTGTAATAACATCAGTAGCGGCTGCGTTAGTGCTTTTAGTGTGAAAAGCTAAGCAGCGAGATTGTGTACTCGCGCCCCATCAAGAGAAAGAACAGCAATGAACCTTTTTGATTCCGCCCTCGTGTCCTTCAATGAATTCATTGGGCCATTCATCCACTCTGCAATGGATGCATATTCCACGCTGCTAGCATCCTTGGGCGTGATTTAAGTCCACGAATGCTTAAGGGCCCTGCGGAGGTGCATCTGCTGCTTGCCGATGCCCCCTTTGCAGGGCCCTTTCCTTCTCCTCACCGCCGCATGGGGTGGGGTGCCCCCAAGTGTGACCAATTACGCGACATTGAGGACAAAGTTACGTATCCTGTAGGGCGTGACTAACGAACATTATGACGTAGTAGTACTCGGTGCGGGCCCTGGCGGCTACGTTGCCGCCATCCGCGCAGCTCAGCTTGGAAAGAAAGTCGCTGTTATTGAAAAGCAGTACTGGGGCGGAGTCTGCCTCAACGTAGGCTGTATTCCCTCCAAGTCGCTGCTGAAGAATGCAGAAGTCGCCCACACCTTCAACCACGAGGCGAAGGCTTTTGGCATCTCCGGCGATGTTTCCTTTGATTTCGGTGTAGCCCACAAGCGTTCCCGCAAGGTTTCTTCGGGCATCGTCAAGGGCGTTCACTACCTGATGAAGAAGAACAAGATCACCGAGATCAACGGTCTGGGTTCCTTCAAGGACGATAAGACCATTGAGATTACTGAGGGCGATGATGAGGGTAAGACCGTTACCTTTGATGACTGCATCATCGCTACCGGTTCCGTGGTCAAGTCCCTGCCTGGAGTTGAGCTCGGCGGCAATATCGTCTCCTATGAAGAGCAGATCCTGAACGAGGAAGCACCGAAGTCCATGGTCATCGTGGGCGCCGGCGCCATCGGCATGGAGTTTGCTTACGTGCTGGCCAATTACGGTGTGGACGTTACCATCGTGGAGTTTATGGACCGCGTCCTGCCGAACGAGGACAAGGACGTATCCAAGGAGATTGCCAAGCAGTATAAGAAGCTCGGCGTTAAACTCCTGACCGGTTACAAGACCACCTCTGTGAAGGACAACGGCGACGATGTCACCGTTGAGGTGGAATCCAAGGACGGTTCCAAGCAGGACACCCTGACCGTGGATCGCGCCATGATCTCCATCGGCTTCGCCCCACGCGTTGAGGGCTTTGGCCTTGAGAACACTGGCGTTGAGCTGACTGAGCGCGGTGCCATCGACATCGATGACCGTATGCGTACCAACGTTGACCACATTTACGCCATCGGTGACGTCACCGCGAAGCTGCAGCTGGCACACGTGGCAGAGGCACAGGGCGTCGTGGCGGCAGAAACCATTGCTGATGCAGAAACCCAGCTCTTGGGTGACTACAACAACATGCCGCGCGCTACCTTCTGTAACCCGCAGGTCGCATCCTTTGGCTACACCGAAGAGGCAGCCAAGGAGAAGTTCCCGGATAAGGACATCAAGGTTGCTACCTTCCCGTTCTCCGCAAACGGTAAGGCAGCCGGCCTGAATGAGACCGCTGGCTTTGTCAAGCTTATTGCTGACGGCGAGTTCGGCGAGCTCATCGGTGGACACATGGTGGGTTCTAACGTTTCGGAGCTCTTGCCTGAGCTGACCTTGGCGCAGCGTTTCGACCTGACCACTGAGGAAATCGGCCGCAACGTACACACCCACCCGACCTTGTCTGAGGCCATGAAGGAAGCCGCCGAGGGCATCAGCGGCCACATGATCAACCTCTAAACAAGCGCCCCTATACCGCATAACGGCACCGCAGCGTTCTCCAGAAAGGAGGACCGCGGTGCCGTTTCGCTGTGTGCGGCTAAAAGCCCAGCTAGTAAGGCGCGACCGCCGAGCGGTGGATATCGATATCGATCGCCTCGTTGATGGGCGGGAAAGCGCGCTGCGAGCAGTTTTCCCGGGCGCAGGTCCGACACCCTGGACCGATGGGGGTGGCTGCGTGGAGATTGGTGAGGTCAAGGCCCTCCGCATAGACCGTGCGGTCGGCATGGCGGGCCTCGCAGCCTAAGCCAATGGCGAAGAGCTTATTAGTATCGCCATAGCGTCCTTGGTGGTGCTGCACGGCGCGGGAAATCCACAGGTAGTTGCGGCCATCGGGCATCTGCGCGAGCTGGCGCGAAATGACCCCCGGGCGGGTGAAGGTCTCGTAGATATTCCACAGTGGGCAGGTGCCGCCGTTATTGGAAAAGTGCACGCCGGTGGCGGATTGCCGCTTGGACATATTGCCTGCACGATCCACGCGCACGAAGGTAAAGGGAATGCCGCGCAGGTTATCGCGCTGTAGGGTGGAGAGCCGGGATGCGACTGTCTCATATCCCACGCCGAAGACCTGGCACAGATACTCCACGTCGTAGCCGGCGCGCTCGGCTTCGCTGTGCATCATGGCATAGGGCATGAGCGTGGCGGCGGCGAAGTAGCTGGCCAGGCCGCGTTGCGCCAGGCTGCGGGAGGCATCAGAGGTAAAGGGCTCATCGGCCACCAGCGCGGAGATCTGGTCTTGGGCCTCGAGCAGGCCGAGCTCGGCGGCCATGCGGAAGGCGCGTTGGCCCTCGCTCAGGCGCGAGGCGAGCGTGAACTGCCCGCTCTCGCGGTCAAAGCGGTGCAGCGTGCCATCCATCTGCGCCGTCAGCTCGATTTCTACGCCGTGTTCCTCGCGCAGCCGGTTTGCCAGCGCCTGCTCGGTATCGCGAATGCCGAACCCAGAAACGGCGAGTTCACCGGCAAGTTCCTCCGCGCGGTGATCCAGCCCGTCCAGGTAATTCTGACGGGCGTAGAAGAAGTCGCGCACCTCATCGTGTGGCATGGATAAGGCAGCTGCGCTTTCCGATGTCCTCCTCGTATCCGTAGCCAGCGACAGCTTATCGCGCACATTGCGATAGCGACGGTGTACATCGACAAGCGTGCGGGCAACGGTGGGGTGGTTATACACCAGCTCCGAAAGCTCCTGCAGTTCCACTGGGGAAGGGCACAGTTCCTTGTCTTGGATGACGTCCTGGATCTCTGCGAGGAGGCGGGAATCATCATCGCGGGAGAAAAACGTGGCATCGACGCCAAAGACCTCGGTAATGCGCAGGAGAACCGGCACGGTCAGCGGGCGGACGTCGTGTTCAATCTGGTTGACGTAACTGGCGGAAAGGCCGAGGGTGCCAGCTAGGGAGGCTTGGCTGAGATCGCGTTCACGGCGAAGCTGGCGAAGGCGAGAGCCCACATACGTCTTACTCATGCGCCAAAGATTACTAGTAGAAAGCGCGCGTGTGCATCTTTATGGCGAAAATTTTGTGAAGACTCTTCGCTACCTGGACACCGGGTTTGTGGGGTTTCATGCGAAAGTTTGACACATAAAGGGGTGGGTTAATCACTCGCGTAACACGGAGTGGTGAAGCTCACAGTTTGGTTCATAAATATGAAACATCTGTATTGCGTAAATGAAGGTGGCCAAGGTGACAGCGTTTTCGCATTCTTGTTCTCAGGATACCCTTACCTAAAAGATCTCACCGCCTGATCGTGCCTGCGAACCAGGAGCGAATGGCTGCTCGAAAATAACTAGTAACCAGCGGTTAAGCCCGGTTAAGGTAAGTACGACTATGGAGGTGTCATGACTTTAAGAAATCCGGACCGTGAGGCAATTGCTCACGGCCACATCACTAATGAACCAATTCGTCAGAATTCCGGAACGCCATCGTGGGTACTGAAGCTCATCATGGCCGTCACCGGTTTGCTCTTTGCGCTTTTCGTGGTCGGCCACATGGCCGGCAACCTGAAGCTGTACATGCCGGCACACAACGGTGAGCCCGCACTGGATGAGTACGGCGAGTTCCTGCGCTCGATGGGTGAACCGCTGCTGCCGCACGGCTCTGCCCTGTGGATCATCCGCATCGTGCTGATCGTGGCAATCCTTGCCCACATCTACGGTGCCTTTACCTTGGCTTCCCGCTCCAAGGCATCCCGCGGCAAGTTCAAGCGCACCAACCTGATGGGTGGCCTGGATTCCTTCGCCACCAAGTCCATGCTGGTGACCGGTGTAGTGCTGCTGCTCTTCATCATCTTCCACCTGCTGGACCTCACCTTGGGCGTACAGCCGATGGCCCCAGAGGGCTTCGTTGAAGGCTCTGTCAAGGCCAATATGATCGAAACCTTTAGCCGTTGGCCGGTCACAATCTTCTACGTGCTGGCAATGTGCTGCCTCTTCCTGCACCTGACCCACGGCATCCGCCTCGCCGCATCTGACCTGGGTATCACCGGTGCAAAATGGCGTCAGACCTTCTTGGTCTTGGCGTACATCATCCCGGCCGTTGTATGCATCGGCAACATCGTTATGCCTTTGTCCGTTGCCCTGGGCTTGGTCAGCTAAAGGAGATAGGAACCCATGACTACTACTGAACTCAAGCGTGAACACCCCAACTTCTCGCACCCAAAGTCCAGCGTTGAGGGCGTCTCCGCTGGTAATATCCTGGAATCCCAGGAACCGCACGGCGTGCCGATGAAGGATATGTGGGCTCACCACGTTGACCACATGAACCTGGTCTCCCCACTGAACCGCCGCAAGTTCGAGGTCCTCGTTGTAGGTACCGGCTTGTCCGCGGGTGCTGCTGCGGCAGCCCTTGGTGAATTGGGCTACGGCGTCAAGGTCTTTACCTACCACGACTCCCCGCGCCGCGCGCACTCCATTGCTGCGCAGGGTGGTGTCAACGCCTCCCGCGCCAAGAAGGTGGATAACGACTCCGCTTACCGCCACACCAAGGACACCGTGAAGGGCGGCGACTACCGTTGCCGCGAGTCCGACTGCTGGCGCCTGGCTAACGAGTCCGTTCGCGTTATTGACCACATGAACGCCATCGGCGCCCCGTTCGCCCGTGAGTACGGCGGCACCCTGGCCACCCGTTCCTTCGGTGGTGTGCAGGTCTCCCGTACCTACTACACCCGTGGCCAAACAGGTCAGCAGCTGCAGTTGTCCACGACCTCTGCACTGTACCGTCAGATCGGCCTGGGCAATGTGGAGCTTTTTGCCCACAACGATATGCAGGACATCATCACCTACGAGGAAAACGGCAAGAAGCGCGCGGGCGGCATCGTTACCCGCAACCTGATTACCGGTGAGCTCAAGGCCTTCACGGGCCACGCCGTCATCCTGGGTACCGGTGGTTACGGCAACGTTTACCACATGTCCACCCTGGCAAAGAACTCCAACGCCAGCGCCATGATGCGTGCTTATGACAAGGGCGCTTACCTGGCTTCCCCGGCGTTCGTGCAGTTCCACCCGACGGGCCTGCCGGTCAACTCCGATTGGCAGTCCAAGACCATTTTGATGTCGGAGTCCCTGCGTAACGATGGCCGCATCTGGTCGCCCAAGGAAGAGGGCGATGACCGCGACCCCAACACCATTCCGGATGAAGAGCGCGACTACTTCTTGGAGCGCCGCTACCCGGCCTTCGGTAACTTGGTCCCCCGCGACGTTGCCTCCCGTGCAATCTCGCAGCAGATTAACAAGGGCCTGGGCGTTGGACCGCTGAAGAACTCGGTCTACCTTGACTTCCGTGACGCAATCGAGCGTCTGGGTAAGGATAAGATCCGCGAGCGTTACTCCAACCTCATTCAGATGTATGAAGAGGCCATTGGTGAGTCCGCGTACGAGACCCCAATGCGCATCGCTCCTACCTGCCACTTCACCATGGGCGGCCTGTGGACCGACTTCAACGAGATGACCTCTATTGACGGCCTCTTCGCCGCCGGTGAGTGCTCCTGGACCTACCACGGCGCTAACCGCCTGGGCGCTAACTCCCTGCTTTCGGCTTCCGTTGACGGCTGGTTCACCTTGCCGTTTACCATCCCGAACTACTTGGCTGACCACCTCAACGAGGACAAGCTGGCCGAGGATTCCGCTGAGGCACAGGAAGCCGTGCAGAAGTCCCAGGAGCGCATCGATAAGCTGATGCAGGTCCACGGCGATGACCCGCACGGTCCGTCCCACTACCACCGCCAGCTGGGTGATCTGCTGTACTTCGGCTGCGGTGTGTCCCGTAACGTCGAGGACCTGAAGGACACCATCGAGAAGATCCGCGCCCTGCGCGATGACTTCTGGAAGAACGTCCGCATCCCTGGTGAGGCGAATGACATGAACCAAGTCCTGGAATACGGCCTGCGCGTTGCCGATTACCTGGACCTGGGTGAGCTCATGTGCATCGACGCCCTTGACCGCGATGAGTCTTGCGGCGCTCACTTCCGCGAAGATCACCTTTCTGAAGAAGGCGAAGCCGAGCGTGACGATGAGAACTGGTGCTTCGTTTCCGCCTGGGAGCCGGGCGAGAACAAGAACGAGTTCATCCGCCACGCAGAACCCCTGTACTTTGACTCGATCCCGCTGATGACAAGGAACTACAAGTAATGAAATTGACACTTGAGATCTGGCGTCAAGCCGGACCCACCCAGGAAGGTAAATTCGAAACCGTCCGGGTGGATGATGCCTCCGAGCAGATGTCCATTCTGGAGCTATTGGACCACGTCAACGAAGGCTACATTGAGCGCGGCGAAGAGCCCTTCGCTTTCGCCTCTGACTGCCGCGAGGGCATCTGCGGTACCTGTGGTTTGACCGTCAACGGTCGCCCACACGGCCCTGGTCAGAACACCCCTGCCTGCCAGCAGCGCCTGTTCAACTTCAACGATGGCGACACCATCCAGCTGGAGCCCTTCCGCTCCGCTGCGTACCCCGTCATCAAGGACATGGTGGTTGACCGCTCCGCACTGGACCACGTGATGGAGCAGGGCGGTTACGTATCCATGGATGCCGGCACCGCACCGGATGCCGATACCATGCACATCAACCACGAGACCGCCGAGTACTCGCTGGACCACGCCGCCTGCATTGGTTGCGGTGCCTGCGTTGCTGCCTGCCCGAACGGTGCGGCACACCTGTTCACCGGTGCCAAGCTGGTTCACCTGTCCATGATGCCGCTGGGCAAAGAAGAGCGCGGCAGCCGTGCTCGCAACATGGTTGCTGATTTGGAATCCAACTTCGGCCACTGCTCCCTCTACGGTGAGTGCGCCGATGTCTGCCCGGCTGGCGTCCCACTGACTGCAGTATCTGCCGTTACCCGCGAACGTGCACGTGCTGCTTTCCGTGGCAAGGACGACTAAGCTAGAGTTATTCCGTAGGAATACTAGGAACGAGAGAAAGACAGAAAGACTCCGCCATGAGCGATAACACCCACGTAGTTGCTGACTACCAGAGCGAAACGTATCCGGAGTTCTCCGGCAAGATTCAGGACAACTACATCGAAGGCTACGACCCAGTATCCTTCGCAGCTCCTCACTCTTCCCTTCTCCGCACCTCCACGTGGGTCGGCATGGGCTTGATCCTGTCTTGCCTGCCAGCAGCCGGCATCCTCATCTGGGGCCTCGGCGTGTGGGACACCCCGCTGGGCACCGCAGGTGAAGGCAACTACGGCCTGACCATCGCCATCGGCGTCATTTCCCTGGTTGTGGTGGCCATCGCCGCCGCCGGCACCATTCACTATGGGCGCCGCTACTACCGCCAGTACCGCAAGGAAACCGGCCGAGTTAACTAGTATTCGCTCTTAAAGCACCTCCAGCCCCGCCTCCAACAGCATTGAGAACATGCCAGGAGGCGGGGCTGTTCCTGTTTTGACGGGGAGCATGCGCTTTCCGATGCCCCTAGCTTCCCCACACCCCGGATCCGCTCGAGCTTGAACCGGGCCCCTGTTTGGTGGACACCTGATATCTAGCCCAGTCGCGCTGGAAAGAAAGGTAATCTACTATCATGTCCAGGTACTGAGAACAGTTCAAACGCGATGCCGTGGCCCTCTATGAGAACAATGAGGACCTCTCGCTGAACAAAGCATCAGCTGAGCTCGGTATCAACCGTGCCTCGCTGCATTCATGGGTCAAGAAGCATGGCACCGGCAAACGCGCCCGCACTAAAGCCCCGCAGGATAAAGCCCAGCCGGTAGATGATTCCGAGCGGATCCGCCAGTTAGAAAAAGAACAAGCACAACTGCGCGAAGAATGTGACATCCTGCGCAAGGCCGCCACACATTTTGACTACTAAAGTAGGCCCACTGGCAAGCAGCCTTATTCCCCGACGTGTCCACTTTCCAGCGTCAAGTCCCGTTCTATTGTCGATCTTGGATTATTCATTATGGAAACGCTAGGCTTTATTGTGAAAGCCTCGGAACGATCCCTGCACTACGAAAGTAGGAGTAAATCGCCGAGGTTATTGATTTTTCCGGGCAACTATTTCCTTCCGCAACGGCACGAGGCTTACCACGGGTTACAGATACACCACACTAGTGGACGCAACCGCAGAGGGTTGCGTCCACTAGTGTGGTGTATCTGTAACTGACGGTGGGCCCCTTATGAATGAGGCTGGCGACCACCGTAGTAC